>JALFHA010000330.1 GCA_022776785.1 Clostridiales bacterium
CCGGGCGTAGGGCCCAAGGGGGCCGTAGGGAACGATCATCACCGTTTCCTCGCCCTTCTTGTTGTTGCGCTCGATGAGCTCTGCGACCTCCAGGGCCATCCTCCAGTAGAGGTCAACCTCGGTTTCGCACAGCTCAAGGGCGATGCGGCTGTCCCGTCCGAGTGCATCAGCGGGAATGGTGCGGTAGTCTGTCATGGTCAGGCGCTCCTTTCTTCAGGTTCCGGTTGATGGGTTTATTAAATCGAATCCGATTTAATTCTGGGTAGAATATAGCAATCTGCACGCGGATTGTCAATCAAAACAGGATGGAATATCCAAAATAAGAGAAAACAGTATATAAGATGTGAGATTTAGAATATAGATGATTGTTGGAAGTTTCCACGAAATCTGATATAATTTGGGCATTGGCAGCGGGCGGGCTGCGCGAGCGCGCAGGATGCCGTGCGCAGCAGGACAGCCAGAGGAAGGGATGGGTCAGCCATGCAGACGAAAGTGGTCATCATCGACGATAATCCCGTAACCGTGCGCTCTCTGACCAGCACCATCGCCTGGGAGGAGCGCGGCTGCGTGGTGGCCGGAACCGCGACGGATGGAGAGATGGGCAGGGAGCTGGTGCTGCGCGTCAGGCCGGACATCCTGCTGCTGGATATTCAGATGCCGCAGATGGACGGGCTGGAGATGCTCAGCCAGGTGCGCGCCGCCGTGCCGGACTGCAAGGTCATCATCATCACAGGGTACGACCAGTTCCAGTATGCGAGCCGGGCGATCAAGCTGTCCGTCTTTGACTACATCCTCAAGCCGATTCGCAACGAGGAGGTGGAGGAGGTCGTGGACCGCGCGCTGGAGGCCTCCCGCAGTCATCGCGAGCAGGACAGGGCCGTGTTCGGAGAGCAGCGCCTTGCCGCGCAGGCCAAGCTGCTCTCGCTGATGATGAACGAGTCGCGCAGCGGACAGAACGTCCACCAGATGCTGCGCGATTCTGGGCTGTACGCGCCCTGCTATGTCGTGCTGTGCGCCGCGCCGCAGGAGAGCGCGCAGTTTTCCCAGCCGGTGCTCACCGCAGTGGACGAGGCACTGGAGGGCAGGGGTATCCGCGCGGTGACGGCCATGCTCTATGACGCGCTGCTCGTCTACATCATGCTCGAGGAGGAGGAAAACTGGCGTGCCGCCGTACTCGCGGCGGACGCTATTCTGCGCGAAAAGCTCGGTGGGAATGTAAATGTAGGTGTCAGCCGGAGGATGTTCTCGCATCACTCCATCCGGCAGGCCTACCATCAGGCACGGCAGATGCTCTGGGAGCAGACCGTCAGCGGCGGCAGCCGGGCGGCGTTCTTCAGCGAGGAGGAGCAGCACGCCGGGCAGGACGAGGCGTTTTCCAGAATGATCAGGAGCATTGAGCGCCTCGCTGAGCACGCGGACCTGAGCGAGGAATCCGTCAGCGATGCGGCGACCACGCTGGTGGAAATCGCCGGGCGGCAATACAGCAACCTGCGCGCGCTGCTCTCGCTGTACGCGATGCTGCTGTGCAAGAAATTCCCCAGCGGCAACCTGCAGGAGGTGGACAGGGAGATCGGCTCCGGCCTGTTCTGCTCCAGCGAGGAGGAGGTGCGCGCCTGCCTGAGCCGCCTGTGCAGCGCAATCCGCCGTGGCAGGCAGGAGCAGGAGAAGACCGAGGAGGCGGGCTCGGCCAGCCTGATGACGCGCAGCGTGCTCGAGTACATCCGCCTGCACGCGGCGGAATCCCTCAGGCTCAGCGACGTGGCCGACCAGTTCCACATCAATGCGAATTACCTGTCCCTGCTCATCAAGCGCCAGACGGGCGTGACCTTCCACGACCATCTGCTGCGCGCCAAGATGGATATCGCTCACACGCTGCTGGCGGACCCGCGCGTGCGCGTGTCCGAGGTGGCCAGCGCGGTGGGCTACAGCAACTACATTTCCTTTTACAATACCTTCAAGCGCATGGAGCACATGACGCCTACGGAGTACCGCAACAGGATGGTGCCCGCCGCCATGCAGGAGGAGGAGCCGCAGCTCCCCTCCTGAGGCGCCTGCCGGGAAAGCGGCCTGATCCGCATCCCCGGCGCTTTATTTTTTGGATATTGATGGCAAAAAAAGAATAAGAAGAAAAAGGATTGAATATATAAATTCCAAATTCAGGTATATTTTGTTTATGCAGAGTGCATGATAAAATAGAGCCAGAAAACAGGGGAATACAAAACGGGATGCTGGATTTCAGAATGATTGACCAATGGATTCAGGGCGGCAGGCATGTCCGCCTGAATATAAAAAACAAGGAGGCTATACCATGAAGAAACTGCTTACTCTGGTTCTGGCTCTGGCGCTTGTCATGAGCATGACCGCCTTTGCGACCGCCGACGAGGCCGCGAAGATCACCGTCTTCCACTACATGGTGGAAGGCAACAAGGCTGCGGGTCTGGAGGAGGTCGAGAAGGCCTTCCAGGCGGCGCATCCCGAGCTGAACGTCGAATTCGAGAACATCGCGTATTCTCAGGGCACCGATTACTGGCCGCAGCTTGAGACGGCCATCGCCGCGGGCGACAACCCTGAAATCATCATGGGCAACCCGGGCCTGTACGCCTCCCTGATCGAGGAAGGCTTCATCAAGAACCTGACGGGCAATGAGGTCATCCAGAACCTCGGCCTGACCGCCGGCGACATGGGCGATGT
>JALFHA010000358.1 GCA_022776785.1 Clostridiales bacterium
CCGGGCGGCGCATCATCGTCACGCCGGGCATGGTCGAGCTGGGCGGCGGCGAGGCGCAGTTCAACCGCGAATTCGGCGAGCAGATGGCCTCCTGCGTGGACGTCGCCATCCTCGTGGGAAGAAAGCATACCCAGCCTATCGCCGAGGGGCTTGAGGCGGCGGGCTTTGACAAAGCGCATATCCATGTGGTCGGCAACCTGAACGAGAGCACCGAGCTGCTGCATACGATGATGCAGCCGGGCGACGTGGTGCTCTACGAAAACGACCTGCCGGACAATTACAGCGAGTGAGGAGAGATTGGTCATGAGCAAGATGAACGTTGCGGTTTTCTTTGGTTCCCGAAGCTGCGAGCACGATGTGTCCATCGTCTCGGCGCTTCAGCTCATCGATGCGGCGAAGGCGGCGGGCTACGACGTGACGCCGGTCTACATCTCCCGCGACGGGCTGTGGTATACCGGCGAACCGCTGTGCCATATCGAAAACCTGCGCGAGTTCAATCCGATGATGAAGGGCGTGACCCGCGTGACGCTCGACGTGAGCGCCAACGCGGGCGATTTGTGGGCGTGGCCCCCGCAGCGCGCGGGCCTGTTTGCCAAGGTGCCCGCGCCGGTGGCGCACATCGACTGTGCCATCCCCGTCATGCACGGCATGAACGGCGAGGACGGTACGCTTCAGGGCCTGCTGGAGCTGGCGAACATCCCCTACGCCTCCTCCGGCGTGCTCGGCTCGAGCGTGGGCATGGACAAAATCGCCATGAAGCAGCTCCTGCGCGGCGCGGGCTTCCCGGTGCTCGACTTCGTGTGGTGCACCCGCGAGCAGCTCGAAGGCGACCGCGAGGGCTTTATCGCCCGCGTGGAGAAGGAAATCCGCTATCCGGCGTTCGTCAAGCCCGCGTCGCTGGGCTCGTCCATCGGCGTATCCCGCGCGAAGAACCGCGAGGAGCTGGAAAAAGCGCTGGACCTGGCGGCCTCCTATGACCGCCGCATCCTCGTGGAGGTCGGCGTGCGCCGCCCGGTGGAGATCAACTGCGCAGCGGTGGGCTACGGCGAGGACGTGACCGCCTCCGTGTGCGAGATGCCCGTATCCT
The DNA here is from genome assembly GCA_022776785.1 of Clostridiales bacterium. Taxonomy (GTDB): domain Bacteria; phylum Bacillota; class Clostridia; order Christensenellales; family Aristaeellaceae; genus Ventricola. Next base: position 1,088 of record JALFHA010000358.1, read on the forward strand.
CCGCGGACGACAGCTTCCTCAACTTCTTTGAGAAGTACTTGCGCAACGCGGGCGCGAAGGGAGAGGAGAGCAGCCGCGGCATGAAGAGCCTCAGCCGCGTCGTGCCCGCGCCCATCGGTGACGACCTGACGGCGCGGATTCAGACGATGACGCGCGACATCTTCCGCCTGCTCGACTGCCGTGGCACGGTGCGCGTGGATTACCTGCTCGACGAGAACGATATTCTCTACGTCAATGAGCCCAACACCATCCCCGGCTCGCTGGCCTTCTATCTTTGGAAGGAATGCGGCATCGACTTCCCGAAGCTGGTGGAGAAGATGGTCGAGAGCGCCATGAAGGCGTATGCCGACAAGAACAGGAGCGTCTACGCCTTTGATTCGACGATTCTGCAGAAGGTAACGGCGGGCAGCAAGGGCGCGAAGCGCTAAAAAAGCTCCCCCGAAGGGGAGCTGTCTGCGGGAATCAATACCCCAAATCCTCGTCGATGAGCAGCACGACGGTGCGCTTGCCGCCGGGCGCGCGCTCAAAGCTCGCTGTGATGTGGCACATGGAGTGTGCGCACTCCAGCGGCCTGCACGCGCCGCCCGCCTTCGCGCAGGGCGTGTCAAGCCCCTGACGGCGGGCGTTCTTCGGGCAGGCGACCTCCTTGATGCGGCGCACGGCCTGCGCATAGCCGCCGTCCACCAGCTTGTTGCGCCCGATGACGACATAGACCGTGTTCGGGCCGTAGCACATGGCGGCGACGCGGTTGCCGTTGCCGTCGATGCTGACCATCAGGCCGTCCATCGTCATCGCGTTGGCCGAGCAGACGTATACCGGCGCGTTCAGGGCCTCGTGCAGCAGCGCGGGGCGCTCGGCGGGGGCGACCTCCCAGTGCCAGAGCACGTCGTGTCCGCTGCTGCGCAGGAGCTGCGGCAGGTTCATCTCTTTGGCGGTCATGCAGCCGCCGAAGGCGACGGTCCGCCCGGCAGGCATGTCGGCAAGCAGGAATTCGCTCGCCTGCGCGGCTGTCTCAAATACGGCGGCCTCAAAGCCGCGGCGGCGCAGGGCCTCGGCGGTGCGCTCGAGTGCGGCAAGGGTTTCGGACATGGATAAGCACTTCCTTCTATATCAGATTGGCATATGGACGCAGACGCGGCGGGTCTGCGGGATGGCTTCATTATACCAGCTTCCGCCCGGCATTTGAAGACGCGCGGCGGAAATTTATCCGGCGGTACGGAAAAGGAGAGGCGCATTTGATCGACGAGTGGTTTGAGCGATGGGTGGACAGGCTCTGCGAGGCCGTTCCACGGCGCATGAGGCCGCTGCTTCTGCGCCTGTCGGGCAC
>JALFHA010000129.1 GCA_022776785.1 Clostridiales bacterium
ATGGCGTATCTGGGGGTGGGCGTGCGCGGGGACGGCTTCGTGCCGCAGAACGGCATTCTGACGACCTATGCGTTGCTGCTCATCGTCTGGCAGGGGATGGACTGGCTGCGTGAGCGTCGTTGGCTTTGGGGTGCGCTGGCCGTTGCTGTACCGCTGCTCTGGCCGTTTGCGGCGCCATATATATCGATGGTGCTGCCTAAGGCGCTGGGGCCGGTCTGGGGGCTGACGCTCTTTACTGCGCTGCCGACATGGGGGATGCTCGGCGATACAAGCCTGCCCGTGCTGGTAACGGGGCTGCTGATGTATCCGCTGCGCAGCCACAGGCGGCTTCAGGCGATGGCGATGGCGCTGTGGGCGTTCATGTATCACTTCGTCTTCGTCTGGCAAATGGCCTCCGGGATGGAGGGCTTCGTCTTCTCGCAGATGTTCACGGTCTATATCGAGTGGATGGAGGCGTTTGCCGCGCCGCTGATGCTGTGCTATAATGGGCAGCGGGGCAGGAATGCAAAGGGCTTTTTCTATGCGTTCTATCCGGCGCATGTCTACGGGCTCTATGCGCTGTCGTGCCTGCTCTATGGATTTATGATGCAATGAGGAGGCCGGGCGGAAAGGGCGATGGCACATATTCTGATGATTGACGATGATGCCGCGCTGCGCGAGATGACCGCAGAGGTGCTCGAGCGTGACGGCCATCAGGTGATTGCGCTGTCCAGCGGCGCAGAGCTGACGCAGCGGCACGAGCGCTGGGCGGACTGCATCCTGCTGGATGTGATGATGCCGGGCGAGGATGGCTTTGACATCTGCCGCCGCATCCGCTCGCGGGTGGATTGCCCGATTCTCATGCTGCGGCGAAGAATGCGGAGGCAGATGTGCTCGCCGGGCTAGGGCTTGGCGCGGACGATTACCTGTGCAAGCCGGTGCGCATTGCGGAGCTGCGCGCGAGGGTCAATGCCCACCTGCGCCGCGAGCAGCGGGAGCGGCACACGCGGCTCGTCCGTGGGGACATCACGCTGGACATGAGCGAGCGGCTTGTGTGCTGCGGTGGGCGGGAGATGCGCCTGACCCGGGGCGAATATGCGCTGCTGGAGCTGCTGGCGCTGCATCCGGGGCAGACATTTTCGCGCGAGCAGCTCTACGAGCGGGCGTTTGGCTTTGATGGCCGTGCGGATGCGGCGACGGTAACGGAGCACATCCGCAGCATACGGGCTAAGCTGAGCCCGGTCAACCCGATTGAAACCGTTTGGGGAGTGGGGTACAAGTGGAAGGAACGGGGAGGCCCGTCCGCCTGACGGCGGTGTTTTTCCGCTATCTGGTGACGACAGGCGCGCTGATGCTGGTTATTGTGCTGCTCTGGTGGGCGGCGCTGCTGTCGGTGATGGCGGCGGGATGGGTGCTTCCGGCCTCCACGGCGGCGCTGGAGGCACGGGAGGTCGCGCAGCACTGCGGGGAGACGGGCCGCTTTTCGCCGGAGGGTCTGCCGCACTATCTGCGGTGGGTGCGCTTTGGCAGCACAAACGAGCTTGTGGACAGCTCGGAAATAACCGGGCGGCAGCTTCGTCTGGCGCGTGCGGCGCTTGAGGAAGGCGGGTGCAGTCAGGGCTTCTGGTATACGCAGTATCACAGGCTCATCGCGCTTGACGGCGGGGATATGCTGGTGCTGCAATACGATTACGCCGCGCCCTATGCGCAGGAGGATTGGGCGCGGACGTTGCCCGATTTTCAGACGGCCATGCTGCTGCTGCTAGCTGCGCTGCTGCTGCTGACGGCTGTGATGAACACGCGGCGCTGCGTGGGCAGGGTCAGGCGGGACCTGTGCGTGCTGACGGCGGCGACGCAGACGGTTGCACGGCAGGAGCTGAATGTGCCCATCGCCGGAGAGACAGGGATTCTCGAGCTGGAGCAGGCGATTGGGGCGATGGAGCGGCTTCGGACATCGCTGGCGGATTCGCTCGGGCGGCAGTGGCGCATGGAGGCGGAGCGGCAGGAGGAGCTCTCCGCGCTGGCGCATGACATCAAAACGCCGCTGGCTGTCATCCTCGGCAATGCGGAGCTGCTCGAGGAGGAGCAGCAGGGTGCCGCGCAGCGAAAGGCGGCTGCCATCGTGCACGCCGCCGGGCAGATTGAGGCGTATGTGGAGCGGCTGCGGGCGCTTGAGACGGCGGAGGCCAGAGGGGGTCAGGCGGAGCCCGTGCCGCTCCCGGAGCTGGTGCAGCGGCTCAACCGCATGGGTGAGGGGTTGTGCGCTCCCGGAAGCCTGCGCTTTGAGGCATCCCCGCAGCCAGAGGGGAGCGCGCTGCTTGAGCGGGAGGCGCTGGAGCGCGCGGTGCTCAATCTGCTTCACAATGCGGTGCGGTTTGCCCGCTCGAGGGTGAGCTTGTCGGTCTGCTGCCGGGAGGGGATGCTTGTCTTTGCCGTGCGGGACGATGGACCGGGCTTCTCTGCGCAGGCGCTGGAGTGCGCGGGGCGCGGCATGTATACGGAGGAGGCGCAGTGCGGCAGCCATCTTGGGCTGGGGCTGTGCACCGCCGCGCGAACGGCCAGGCGCAGCGGCGGCACGCTATTGCTGCAAAATGATGCCGGCGCCTGCGCCTGCCTGACTGTAAAGGCGCAAATTGTGAGAGGCAAATGAAAAAAAGGGGCTGTTAAATCGGGTTTGAATACGGTATAATGGGGAAAAAGAAACGGAAAAGGAGCGGTGGTTTTGAGCGATTACATCATCGAAATGCTGAATATCACCAAGGAGTTTCCGGGCATCATCGCCAATGACAACGTGACGCTGCAATTAAAGCGCGGAGAAATCCACGCCCTGCTTGGCGAGAACGGCGCGGGAAAATCCACGCTGATGAGCGTGCTCTTCGGCCTTTACCAGCCGGAGAAGGGTGAAATCCGCAAAAACGGCCAAACCGTGAAGATCAAGGACCCCAACGACGCCAACGCGCTGGGCATCGGCATGGTGCACCAGCACTTCAAGCTCGTGGAGGTTTTCTCGGTGCTGGACAACATCATCCTCGGCGTGGAGCCCACCACGGGCCCCTTTGGCTTTCTGCGCAAGGCGCAGGCGAGGGAGAAGGTCGTCGCGCTGAGCGAGCGCTACGGCCTGAAGGTCGATCCCGACGCGCTGGTGGAGGATATCACCGTCGGTATGCAGCAGAGGACGGAGATCCTCAAGATGCTCTACCGCGACAACGAGGTGCTCATCTTCGACGAGCCGACCGCCGTGCTCACCCCGCAGGAGATCGAGGAGCTGATGAAGATCATGAAGGGGCTGGCGGCTGAGGGCAAGTCCATCCTCTTCATCACGCACAAGCTCGACGAGATCAAGGCTGTCGCCGACCGCTGCACCGTGCTGCGCAAGGGCCGCTTCATCGGCACGGTGGACGTGGCCTCCACCTCCAAGGAGGAGCTCAGCGAGATGATGGTCGGCCGCAAGGTGCAGCTCGTCATGGACAAGCCGCCCTGCCATCCGGGGGAGAGCATCCTCACCGTGCAGAACCTGACGGTCAAGAGCAAGCGCAACAGTAAGAACGTCGTGAGCAACGTGTCCTTCAACGTGCGGCGCGGCGAAATCGTTTGCATCGCGGGCATCGACGGCAACGGCCAGAGCGAGCTGGTCTACGCGCTCGCCGGCCTGATGAAGTCTGACTCGGGCAAGGTCTTCCTCAACAATAAGGAAATCACGCACATGAGCGTGCGCGAGCGCACCGAAAGCGGCATGAGCCACATCCCCGAGGACAGGCACAAGCACGGCCTCGTGCTCGATTATACGCTCGAGAACAACTTTGTGCTCAAGCGCTACAATCAGGAGCCCTTCTCCAAGGGCGGCTTCCTGCGCTTTTCGGAGATACGCCAGTACGCCGACGGGCTGATCGAGCGCTTTGACGTGCGCAGCGGTCAGGGCCCAACGACCATCGCGCGCAGCATGTCCGGCGGCAACCAGCAAAAGGCGATCATCGCGCGCGAAATCGACATGGGCTGCGACCTGCTCATCGCCGTGCAGCCTACGCGCGGCCTCGATGTGGGCGCCATCGAGTACATCCGCAAGGAGCTGCTCGAGCAGCGCGAGGCGGGCAAGGCCGTGCTGCTGGTTTCGCTGGAGCTGGACGAGGTGCTCGAGGTGCCCGACAGGATTCTGGTGATGTACGAGGGCGAGATCGTTGGCGAGCTCGACCCGCGCCACACCACCGCCGCAGAGCTGGGATTGTACATGGCCGGCGCGCGCAAAAACGGTTAAAGGAGGCTGCTGAAATGGACAACAAGAGATCCCTGCGCGAGCGGATGGCGGCCTCCGAGGGGCTGCTTTCGGTCGCCGCGTCGCTGATCTGCATCGCAATCGGCCTGCTGCTGGGCCTTTTGGCGCTGGCGGTCATCAATGCCGAGCACGCCTTTGGCGACGGCCTGATGGTGATTCTGACCAGCGGCCTCAAGTCGCCGCGCAACATGGGCACAGTGCTGGCAAACGCCGCGCCGCTGATTATGACGGGCCTCTCCGTCGGCTTTGCCTTCAAGACGGGCCTGTTCAACATCGGCGCCGCCGGACAGTACACGCTCGGCGCGTTCGGCGCGCTCTACTGCGCGATTGTCTGGCACCTGCCGTGGTATGTCTGCCTGCTGGCGGCCATGCTGCTGGGCGCGCTCTGGGGCGCGATTCCGGGCTTTTTCAAGGCGTATATGAACATCAACGAGGTCATCACCTCGATCATGTTCAACTGGATTGGCCTGTATATGGTCAACGACATCATGTACGGCAAGGGCAAGGGCGCGATGTACGACCTGTCCACCACCAAGACGTACAGCCTGCGCAAGGTGTCGCCGGAGTCGATGATCCCCTCCTGCGGCATGAGCGACGTCTTTGGCAAGCTTCAGTCCGTGACGATTGCCATCTTTATCGCCGCGGTGCTGGCTATCCTCGTCTACGTCATCCTCAACAAGACGACGTTCGGCTATGAGCTCAGGGCCTGCGGCTTCAACAAAAACGCCGCGCAGTACGCCGGCATCAACGACAAGCGCAGCATCATCCTGTCCATGACCATCGCCGGCGCGCTGGCGGGCGTGGGCGCGGGGCTGTACTACCTCTCCACCGTAGCGGAGTGGAATCCGCAGGTGTCCACGGCGCTGCCGGCAATGGGCTTCAACGGCATCAGCGCGGCGCTGCTGGCCTGCTCCAACCCGATTGCCACGATATTCTCCTCGCTGTTCATCTCCTATATCACGGTGGGCGGCACGAAGCTCTCCACGCAGTATTACACGAAGGAGATCGCGGACGTCATCACGGCCATCATCATCTATCTGTGCGCGTTCTCCCTGCTCTTCAAAAACAAGATCCGGGCGGCGCTGGCCGGAAAGCGCAGGGCTGTCGGTCTGGGCAAAGGAGGGAGCGACTGATGTTTCTTCTGCTGAAATATACGCTGCTCTATACCGTCGTGCTGATGCTCGTCGCGCTGGGCGGCATGTTCTCCGAGCGCAGCGGCATCATCAACATCGCGCTGGAGGGCATTATGGTGATCGGCGGCCTCATCGGCGTCATCGCCATCCAGATGATGCCCGCCGGGGCGAGCGCTGCCGCAATTGTCACGGTTTCCGTGCTGGCGGCGGGCATAGCCGGTATGATCTACGCGGCGCTGCTGGCCTTCGCCTCCATCAACCTCAACGCAGACCAGACCATCGGCGGCACGGCCCTGAACATGCTGGCGACCGCGCTGGCGATGGTGATTGCCAAGAAGGTCAACGGCTCGGCATCCGCCAAGCTCGACTACAGCAACCGCGCGTTTGTCTTTGACATCGGGCCGCTGACGGTCAACGTCTTCCTGTTCATCGGCCTTGTGATCCTGATTCTGTCCTACATCGTGCTCTACAAGACGCGGCTGGGCCTTCGCCTGCGCGCCTGCGGCGAGCATCCGCAGGCGGCGGACAGCGTGGGCGTGAACGTCTACAAAATGCGCTACATCGGCGTGCTGATCTCCGGCGTGCTCGGCGGCATCGGCGGCATGGCCTACATCATCCCGTCCGTCTCGAGCTGGAACTTTGAGGTCGGCGTCTCCGGTGCGGGCTTCCTCGCGCTGGCCGTGATGATCTTCGGTCAGTGGAAGCCCTTCCGCATCTTCCTGGCGGCGGTGTTCTTCGCGCTGTTCAAGTCGCTTGCCAACATCGCCAGCTCCATCCCCGTGCTCGCGCAGCTGGGCTGGACGCAGAACATGTACAACATGATCCCCTTCATCGCCTCGATGGTGATTCTCGCCTTTACCAGCAAGAAATCCCGTGCGCCCAAGGCGGAGGGCATTCCCTACGACAAGGGCTCCCGGTAAAGGAAAAACAACGGTTTTTCAGGACGGCTCGGGCTTTTCCCGGCCGTCCTTTGGTACTATTAAAGCACAAACTCTATCAAACCAGATAGGGGTTGTGCTTGTTTTTATTATAATGAGATGGATACGGTCTGACGAGGCCGCTTTTGGGTTATGCACCCGGAATAAAAAGTGTCAGCCGCCCATCTTGTT
>JALFHA010000365.1 GCA_022776785.1 Clostridiales bacterium
CGCCGTTCATCGCGGCAGTGGTGACAGTATACCTCGACTTTCCCCGATTGTCAACACCTTTTTACACGGTTTTTCACCGCTTCTGTGCTCTCTTTCGCCAAAAACACGAACATTTTATCGCAATACTCGCGTCATTTTTCGGCATTATCCGCCATTCTTCCGCCGCTTTTGTTCACGATTCATCCACAATCCCGCATCAAACACGAACGATTGACTTGAGAAAAAAAATTCAAAAAAACTTTATGCCGCTCCCGCTTTCAAATGAAAAACCCCTCCAGATAGCTCTGGAGAGGAAAATCTGCTTTCACCGCAAATCAATAGCGGGGCGCGCGATGCGCAGCAAAGCAATCACGGCAATAAACAGGCTTATCACCGCGCGGCTGGAAGGGAACCTGCGTCTCCTTGCCGCAGTCGGCGCAGATCGCAGTGAACATCTCGCGCTGCGGGCGGGCATTGCCATTCTGCGCACGGAACGCAGCACGGCACTCCGGGCAGCGGCGCGGCTTGTTCTGGAAGCCCTTTTCCGCGTAGAAAGCCTGCTCGGAAGCACTGAAGATGAATTCCTTGCCGCAATCGCGGCAAACGAGAGTCTCGTCCTGATACATAGCTGTATCCTCCTAAAATTGATTAACCTTCAACCGATTGGCACTCAGCCAGACTTCCTGATGGCGGCGCGAAGGCGAATCCAAGGAGGCCATGTTGGTGATGAGATTACGATCGTTTAGGTCGAAAGTAGTATACCACAGCGCGCAAAAAAGTTCCAGTCTTTTTCTCGATTTCGTTGTGAATTTCAGGTTTTTGCGTTTTTTTGCCCGCCATCAAAAGGGTTTTTCCCTTTTCGCTGCGAAATAGTGTACTATGATCTTCCTGCAATTCCTCCCCTTTAATTCTGCCGAAAGGAAGGCTACTGTTGATGAAGGTAGACTATATCGGCCTTGGCCGACGTATCCGTGCCAGGCGAAAGGCCCTGGGTATGACGCAGGAGCAGCTGGCTGAGCTGTCCGGTCTTTCCGATGTCTATGTCGGGCAGATTGAGCGCGCCATACGCATCCCAAGTCTGAGCACGGTGATTTGCTTCTGTTATGCGCTGGAAATCAGCCCCAATGAGTTGATGTGCGATTCGCTTCCCGAGAGCTGCTTCGCCTCTGCGGAAAAGCCGCTGAAGCTGCGTCAAGTGCCCTGCATGCTGCACAACACGCTCACCAACTGGCTCAGCACCGATCTCCCCGATCAGTCGATGCTCGGTGAAGCGCCCGCAGATCTGAGCAAGCTCCCACCCATTGGCTTTATCACGCTCAGCGAGGATATACTCCCTCCAAGCTGACAATGCATCATAGGCTGTACCAGCTTTTTGAAGCATACGCAGTATCTGTGCCAAACTCAAAAACAGGTGCGATTCCCCTGCTTCTCAGGATGCGCACCCGTTTCGCCTGTATAGCCCGACGTGTCTCAGCCGAAATACGTCCCCAGCACGCGGTTGACCAGCGCGCCGTCCGCCTTGCCCTTGACACGCGGCATCAGCGTCTTCATGATCTTTCCCTTGTCCTTCGCCGTCGGCTGAGCGATGGCCAGCTCCGCGAGCACCGCGTCAATCTCCGCACGAATTTCACCCTCGTCCATCAGTCTGGGCGCGAATTCGCTGTACACGCTGATGCGCAGCTTCGCCTCCTCGATGATGTCCGTTCGGTCCGCCGGCGTCGCCTCCACGGTCTCCTGCGCCTGCTTGATCTCCCGGAAGATGACGGCATTCTCCTCCTCCTCGGTCAGATCAGCGCGCTTGTCAATCATTTTGCTCTTGAGCGCGGAGAGCAGCAGGGAAAGCGCATCCTTGCGCGCCTTGTCCTTGTCCTTCATGGCCTGCATCATGGCCGCGCGAACCGTATCGATCTTGCTCATAAGCTCTTTTCCTTTCTTGCCACGGGCGGCAGTACGGCATAGCCCGTTCCTGCTCACCCGGGATTTGGCAAAATCTTACCACGCGCCAGCCGGAAAATCAACCCCCTGGCGGATGGGAGATCGCTCATTTGGGTCGCAATGCCTTTCTGTATTCTCCCCCCTGTCAGCTTTTATGCATTTGTGAAAGGACTGTCATTTTCAATGAATCGTTTGTCGCAAACCGTTCAGGGCGTCATGGCCGGGCTGCTCATCATCCTCGGCTGCGCCGTATACCTCGCCAGCGCCAGCGTCTATGCCGGAGCGCTGCTCTTCTGCGTCGCGCTGCTGGGCATCTGCATGATGGGCTACGCGCTGTTCACGGGGAAGGTCGGTTTCCTCGCCGAGCGCTGCACGCGCAGCGACGTGGAGGCTGTTCTGCTCGCGCTGCTGGGCAACGCGCTGGGCACGCTGTGCTTTGGCACGCTTCTGCGGCTCGGTCTGCCCGCACTCTCTCAGAGGGCCTCCGAGCTGTGCGCCGCCAAGCTCGCCCAGCCGCTCACGCAGGCGCTGATTCGCGCGTTCTTCTGCGGCGTGCTGATGTATCTGGCCGTCGCCATCTTCCGCACCAAGGCCAGCGCGCTGGGCATCTTCCTGTGCGTGCCCGCGTTCATTCTCAGCGGCTTTGAGCACTCCATCGCAGACATGGGCTATTTCGCCGTTGCAGGTGTGTTCAGCGGCCGCACGCTCGCCTTTCTCGCCGCCGTTATCATAGGCAATGCGCTCGGCGGACTCACGCTGCCGCTGCTCGCGCGCTTGAGCAGCCCTTCCTCCAGATAAACCGCACTGAATAACGCAGGCGGAAGCCCGGGTGAATCCCTCGCTTCCGCCTGTTTTTTATTTGTTCGCCCAGTTCATCCTGCCGTAGCGCATGGTGACGGTGCGCGCCCACTGCGCGACCTCCGGCGTCAGGCTGCCCGGCCTGAGCCTCCAGCGCCAGTTTTCCCCGACCGTCGAGGGCTGGTTCATCCGGCAGCTGTTGTCAAGCCCCAGATAATCCTGAATCGGAATGATGCATGTTGCGGCGCAGCTCATCATCGCTGCGCTCACCAGCACGCGATACATCTCGCCGTCCGGCGTGCTGTCGTTGCAGAGATAATCGCGCACGAGCCTCTTTTCATCTTCAGTCAGCCCCGCAAACCAGCCAGCAATCGTCTCATTGTCGTGCGTGCCGGTGTAGACGACGCAGTTTTCATGATAGTTGTGCGGCAGATAATCGTTGGCTGCACCCGTATCGTTCACATCGAACGCAAATTGCAGCACCTTCATGTTCGGGAAGCCGCTGTCGCGCACGAGGCGCCGCACACCCTCGGTCATATAGCCCAGATCCTCGGCGATGACGTCCTTGTGCCCCAGGCTGCGCTCCACCTGCCAGAACAGGTCCATGCCCGGTCCCTTCTCCCAATGGCCGCTGAGCGCGGTATCGCTGCCGTTGGGGATGGAATAGTACTCGTCAAAGCCGCGGAAGTGATCGATGCGCACCACGTCGTAGAGCCGGAAGCTCTGCCAGATGCGCGAGGTCCACCAGCTGTAGCCCGTGCGCCTGTGCGCCTCCCAGCGGTAGAGCGGATTCTTCCAGATCTGCCCTGTCGCTGAGAAGCTGTCCGGCGGGCATCCCGCGATGGCCTGCGGCCTGCCGTCTCCATCCATCTGGAACAGCTCGGTATGCGCCCAGACGTCCGCGCTGTCGGGCGAGACATAGATGGGCATGTCGCCGATGATGCGGATATTCCGGCTGTTGGCATAGGCGTGCAGCGCATTCCACTGCTCGAAGAACTTGAACTGCATGTACTGCTGGAACTCCACGTCGTAGTACAGCTCCCTGCGGTAGTAATCCAGCGCAAAGCCCCAGTGCATCCGGATATCCTGCGGCCACTGCTGATAGGGCACGCCGCCGAAGAACGACTTGACCGCCATAAACAGCGAGTAATCCGCCAGCCACCAGTTGTTTTCCTCCACGAAGCGCAGGAAGGCCGGATTGTGGCTCACGTCGCTGCGCTCGTAAGCCAGATGCAGAAGGCGCAGCCGCTCCTCATGCAGGCGGTCAAAGTCCACCCGCTGCTCATCGCTGCCGAAATCAGCTGCGTCGCACTCCTCCTGCGTCAGCACGCCCTCCTCAATCAGCGCTTCAAGGCTGATGAGGTACGGATTGCCCGCAAACGCGGAATACGACTGATACGGCGAATCGCCGGACTCGCCGTAGCTCGTCGGCCCCAGCGGCAGGATCTGCCAATAGGTCTGGCCCGCGTCGGCGAGCCAATCCACGAAATCATAAGCGCTTTTAGAAAAACAGCCGATGCCATACTTGCCCGGCAGGCTCGTCACGGAAAGCAGCACGCCTGCTGATCTGCTCATAGGTATTCTCCCCCTTGCTCGTCATCCCCGGCGCGCGGCGCTGAGCACGCACGCTTCGCATGTCCTGTATTTCGACACGGCGCACGCGCAATCCTGCCCGTCACAGCCGCCAGATTTCCTCATTGTACTGCGCAATCGTCCTGTCGGAGGAAAAATAGCCGGATTTGGCAATATTCACCAGCATCATTTTCGCCCAGCCCATTCTGTCCTCGTAGCGCTCAAGCAGCGCGCGCTTGACCCGAATGTAGTCCTGCAGATCGAGCAGCGCCATGAAATAATCCTTCTTTGTCAGATTGTCATGCAGGCGCGCAAGGCTCTCCCTGTCGCCGACAGCCGTCAGCTCGTCGCCTGTGATGAAGTCGAGCAGAGGCTTGATTTCCGGGCGCGCGGCATACTCGGCGGGCTTGTAGCCGCCGCTCTCATACAGGGCAATCACCTCATCGGAGTGCCTGCCGAACACGGCGATATTCTCCTCCCCGACCAGCTCGTGAATCTCCACATTTGCGCCGTCGAGCGTGCCCAGTGTCACCGCGCCGTTAGCCATGAATTTCATGTTGCCCGTGCCGCTGGCCTCCTTGGAGGCGAGGCTGATCTGCTCAGAGATATCGCACGCCGGAATGACCGCCTCCGCGGAAGTCACGTCATAGTTCTCGATCATGACGATATTCAGGTGTTTGTTCACCTGCGCGTCGCGGCGCACCAGCTCGCTCAGGCAAAGAATCAGGTGGATGATATCCTTGGCCGCCTCGTAGGCCGGCGCGGCCTTTGCGCCGAAGATCATCGTCACCGGGCGCGCAGGCACGCGTCCCGCGCGGATCTCCAGAATCGTATGGATAGCCCAGAGCGCGTTCATCTGCTGGCGCTTGTACTCGTGCAGGCGCTTGACCTGCACGTCAAAGACGGAATCGGGGTCAATCCGCACCCCCTGCCGCCGCTCGAGGAACGACGAAAGCGCAGCCTTGTTTTCCCGCTTGATGGCCAGCAGGGCCTTGAGCACGCCCTCGTCCTGCCGGAAGGCGAGCAGCTTCTCCAGCTCGCGCGCATCGCGGCGGAAGCCCGCCCCGATGACCGTCTCCAGATACGCCGTCAGCGGCTGATTGCAGTGCTCGAGCCAGCGGCGCAGCGTGATGCCGTTCGTCTTGTTGTTGAATTTGCCCGGATACAGCCTGTCGAACGCCGCCAGCTCGGATTCCTTCAGGATTTTCGTGTGCAGCGCGGCCACGCCGTTGACGCTGAAGCCGTAGTGAATGTCGATGTGCGCCATGTGCACGACGTCGTGCGCGTCGATGATCTGCACGCTCTCATCCTTGATTTTTGCGCGGATGCGCCGGTCAAGCTCACGGATGATGGGCACAATCGGCGCCGCCGCGCGCTCGAGGAAGCGCATCGGCCACTTTTCAAGCGCCTCGGCGAGGATCGTGTGGTTCGTATAGGCGCACGTCCTTTCCACCTCGGCGATGGCCGCGTCCATGCTCATCCCGTGCTCCTGCGTCAGCAGGCGGATGAGCTCGGGGATCAGCATCGTCGGGTGCGTGTCGTTGATCTGCACGACGACGTGCTCATGCAGGCGCTCAGGCGCATAGCCGCGCTCCGCCAGCTCCTTCAGGATCAGCTGCGCCGTGCAGGAGACCATGAAATACTGCTGATAGACGCGCAACAGCCTGCCGTCCTCGTCGCTGTCGTCGGGATAGAGGAAGAGCGTCAGGTTGTGCTCGATGTCGGTCTTGTCAAAGGCGATGCCATCCCGAATGATGCCCTCGTCAACTGTGTCGAGGTCAAACAGGTGCAGCGTGTTTTTCCCGCCGTTCGCGCCGGGAATATCCACGTCGCGCATCGTCGCCTCCACCGTCTTTTCGCCCAGCACGACCGGGAAGCGTACGTCCGTTTTGCGCAGCCAGCCCTCGCCCTGCATCCACGGGTCGGGCGTCTCGCACTGCTTGTTCCCCACAAAGGTCTGGTGAAACAGGCCATCGTGATAGCACAGGCCTGCGCCGTCGCCGCACAACCCCAGCGCCGCGATGGAGTCAAGGAAGCACGCCGCCAGCCGCCCGAGGCCACCGTTGCCCAGCGAGGGCTCGCGTTCCTGCTCCTCGATGCGCGAAAGCGCCACGCCGTAGCGCGCCAGCACGGTTTTCGCCTCGTCAAACAGCCCCAGCGCGATCAGGTTGTTGGAGAGCAGCTTGCCCATCAAAAACTCCGCCGAGACGTAGTAGAGCTTTTTCTTTCCTTCGATTTTGGGTCTGCTTTCCAGCTCCTCGCGCACGAGCGCTGCCAGCGCGGCGTAAATCTGCGCGTCGTCGGCCGTGCCCAGCGTCTCGCCGAACTGCCTGCCCAGAATTACATTCAATCGCTTTTCCATCGATTTGATGTCCATCCTTTCTATCGGTGCGCCATCGGGCGTCTCATATCATTCTCAATTCAAACTGAGCCATCACAGATTCACCGTCAGGTATCGCTGCACTCCCTGACTGCTTTGGCAGAATGGCTGCGCAGATCAAGAACGTTGGGCTGCCGCCCAAACCTGCTTGAGGGATTCTATCCCTCAAACTCCCTTCTTTGCTTCGCGCTATCATTCGTTTTTATCTGAGAACAGTCTCATGCGCCCAGAATCAGCGCGGAAACCGGCGCAAGCCGGGCCTCGCCCGATATGCGCGCCGGATGCTGCCAAAGGAAGCTCGATTCGCCATCTGCCAGCACGGCCCATTCGCCCGCCGGCAGCGCCGCGCGCACCTCCTGCTCCCCGGCGTTGACCAGCAGGAGCACGCGCCCGCAGGGGCTGCCCTCGCCCGCATTGTTCAGCACAATGCGCACAACGCCGGGTGCAAGGTCCGTCGCCTCCAGCATACGCCGCCACGCCTGCGGCGATTTGTCGCACAGGCCCGGAAGCTGCTTGCGCAGCGCAATCAGCCCGCGGTAATAATCCGCCAGCGCCCGGTTGTCCCACGCGCGATGCCAGTCAAGGCGATTGATCTGCGCGCCGGAGGCGTAGGTGTTGCGCTCCCCCAGCTTGGTGCGCCCGAATTCCTCCCCTGCCTGCATGAAAATCCTGCCCTGACAGAAGAACAGAATCGCGGCCGCCAGACGGCTCGCCCGGAGCACGCGCGCATCGTGCCCGGCAAAGTCCCGCCGCGCGTCCAGCGCATACACGAGCTTATCCCACAGCGTCCAGTCGTCGTGACAGGAGAGGTAGCTGATCGTCTGCGACGGCGCGGCGTAGGGCATCCCCTCGCCCGCCCAGCCGCGCACGCAGCACGCCAGCGCCTGCGCGTCGAGGTGGCCGCCGCTGGCAAAGCCCCGGCTCTCCGGGCGGGAGAGGTCGCCGCGCACCATGTCGCGCGTCATGTCGCAGAACGCGCCCACGTCCGGCAAAAGCTCGCGCAGATGACCCTTGTCGGCCAGCTGCGTCCCCGGCCGCGCGCCGCTCGGCCCGCCGCCCCACGGCTCGCCGAAGACCAGCTTCTCCCCCTCGCCGTAGCGCTCGTCGAGCGCCTGCCGGATGCGGTTCATCAGCGGCACGTCGAGCAACCCCATCAGATCAAAGCGGAAGCCGTCGATGTGGTATTCCTCCGCCCAGTAGAGCACGGAATCGAGGATGAAGCGCGCGCACATCGCCCGCTCCGAGGCGACCTCATTGCCGCAGCCCGAGCCGTTGGCGGGCTTTCCATCGGCGCGCCGCCTGTAAAACGCCCACGGCGCGGCGCGAAACAGCGGCGCATGGAGGTTGTAGGTATGGTTGTAGACCACATCCATCACCACGCGCAGCCCCGCTCGGTGCAGCGCCTGCACCGCCTGCTTGAGCTCGCGGATGCGCACTGCGCCGTCTTGCGCGTCTGTCGCATAGGAGCCCTCCGGCACATTATCATTCATGGGGTCGTAGCCCCAGTTGTAGCCCTCCGGCCCGCCCGCCTCATCGACCGAGCCAAAATCATAGACCGGCATCAGCTCGACGTGCGTCACGCCCAGATGCTTCAAATACGCCAGACAGGTTGGACGGTTCGCATCGCCGTCCACGCCCGTATGCTCCTCACAGAAGGCCAGATAGCGCCCCCGGTGCGGCGCACATACGCCTGATGCCTCGTCCCACGAGAAATCCTTCACATGCAGCTCATAGATTACATCCTCCGCCTGCCTGGCGGGCGGCGCGTCCTGCGCCCAGCCCGGAGGATTCGTCACAGACAGATCGACGACCATGCTCCGCTCACCGTTCACGCCGCAGGCGCGCGCGTATGGATCGCCCGCCTTATGCGCCGTTCCATCCGTCGTCACCTGAAAATCATAATATGCGCCGTGAAGCCTCCGGGGCACGCTGCACATCCACACGCCGCGCTCCCCACGCTCCATCGGCACGCGCAGAAACGGCCTCCCGCCGCTCCCGTGCGTGAACAGGCGGAGCGTCACCTCCTGCGCCAACGGCGACCAGAGGGCGAAGCGGGTCTGCTTTTCCTCGCAAAGCGCGCCCAGCGGCGCATCCGTCGCATAAGCGCCGTCGAACTCCGGCGCATCAAAATCCACCCAATGCTCCATGCGTACCTCCCGCTCAGCTTCCCTCATTCTTCCACATGCGCCGCAAAATATGCGTCATTGTTCATCCGTCGTGCCCTTCACGCTTCGTCTGCCCCTGCGGCCGCAGCGCGCCCAGCCCTGCCAGCAGCACCGGCAGGATGCAGACAAACGGATACAGATACCTGCCCTGCATCACCGGGCCGAGCAGGTAGGTCATGTATAGCAGCACCGGCAGCGCCAGCACGAGCAGGCGCCGCCACTCCCCGGCAAACGCCGCCGCCAGCACGCACAGCCCGCACAGCCAGAAGACGGCGCCCGTGTTGAACAGGAGCCTTGCCGCCGGCACATCATCCGCGCCCGTCCTCCAGATATGCTCGTCGAGCCATGTGCGCAGCCCCTCAAAGCGCACCGGAGAGCTCATGTCCGGCTGGGCAAACGGGCCCGTCAGCACATGGTTTTGCAGACCCACCTCGATATACGGCTGCGCAACGCGGTACTCGGAGTACGGATAAAGCGACGGCAGCGCCAGATTCAGGAATGCGTCCACATACACACCGGGACAGCGCAGGCCGATGCGCGCCCACAGCGCGGCCGCCTCGCCCACATGCTCCGAAAAAAACGCCGTGTCCATGCCGTTCTTCACGGGATCGGAGAGCGTCGGCTCATAGAGCAGATACTCCTGCTTTGGAAACAGCGCATCCATCAGCGCCATGTCCCCCTCGTCAAATGACTCCGGACTGACCCAAACCGCGCGCGCAAGCTGCTGAATGGGCACGGAAAGCATCTCCGCCACGCTGCCGTGCGCAGCATCGGTCACCGCAGCCAGCCCTGCGTTCACGCCTGTGCCCAGCGCCATCGACAGCGCCGTCGCCATGAACAGCCCCGCCGCCGCAAAGCGCGTTTGCGCATCGCGCGCCCGGCCACGCTGAACGAGACACACCAGAGCCAGCAGCGCCGCCCAGACGAGCATCGCATAGATCATGTTGTTGCGCAGCAGGCACGCCAGCGCGCCGGCAAGCACATGCAGCGCTGCACGACGGCGCGGCAGGCGGCCGCAGGCCACCCTCTCCGTGCACAGCATGACAAACAGCGCAAAGAAGCCGGAAAACAGCACGTCCTTGATGCAGTTGCTCGCCATTGCCGCATGGGTCGGATACAGCA
Organism: Clostridiales bacterium; assembly: GCA_022776785.1. Taxonomy (GTDB): domain Bacteria; phylum Bacillota; class Clostridia; order Christensenellales; family Aristaeellaceae; genus Ventricola. The sequence goes on from JALFHA010000365.1 coordinate 9,952, forward strand.
TGAAGAAGGCCAGCGTCCGCCTGCCCGCGTTTCTCGAGCAAACCCGCGCCATTGATGCGCACACCAGCGCAAAGCACAGCGACAGCAGCAGCATCTGAAGGAGCGAATACAGCGCCGCACACTTTTCAAACGAGCCCAGCAAGCCGCTAAAGGACAGGCAGAAGCGGATCATCAGCGTGTGCAGCAGCGGATGGAACGTGTCGTAGGCATTGCCCGCAATCTGAAACGTCTGCCGCTGCGTGTCATACATGAACGAACCGGGATAGAACACAAGAAACTGCGGCACATAGGCAAGAAAGATCAGCGCATACGCACCGGCTGTGCAGAAGTCTCCATCCTTCCTCCCATCAGATGCGTGCTTAGGCCGCTTCCCCATTGCCAGCGGAATCCCCTTGAGCAGCAGCGCCAGCACAGCCAGCGCGACGGGCAGCGCGATGCAGAAGCGACGCGCCGCCTCGCCCGCCGCGCAGGTTCCCGCCTCGTCAATCTGCGAGAGCAGCGCATACAGCGCCGCATAAATCACCGCGCCAAGCAGCAGCACGATGCCCTCCCGTTTTTGTGTATTGCCCTTCATCACTTTAGCCTGCCGCCCGGTCTGCGGCAGCGTCGCTCCTTTTATACTATTTTGCGGCTAAAATCTAGCTTTGCAGAATCAGCCCCGTTTCAATCGTAGGATGCTTCGCATCCTGCTCTGAAACTGCTTTTCTTTTGAACAATAAGGGAACATTGGGCTGCCTACCCGGGAAACCCGCATAGTCGCGCCAAAGGCGCTCCTTGCGGTTTCCAGCCTTCGCCTGCCTGATTCCGCCACAGGCGGCGGCAGGTTGCGGCTCCAAACCTGCTTGAGGGATTTCATCCCTCAAACTCCCTTCTTCGCT
>JALFHA010000369.1 GCA_022776785.1 Clostridiales bacterium
AGCGAAGAAGGGAGTTTGAGGGATGAAATCCCTCAAGCAGGTTTGGAATCGCAGCCTGCCGCCCGCTGTGCGGGAAACAGGCAGGCGGAGATTGGAAACCACAAGGAGCGCTTTGGCGCGACTATGCGGGTTTCCCGGGTCAGCAGCCCAATGTTCCCTTATTGTTCAAAAGAAAAAGCAGTTTCAGAGCAGGATGCGAAGCATCCTACGATTGAAACGGGGCTGATTCTGCAAAGCTAGATTTTAGCCGCAAAATAGTATAAGAACTCCGGAAGGTAATGCTTTAATCGAAGAACAGTATAGAGCGGAAAAAGGAAAAGATGCAAAACAGAAGCCGCGCCGCCCTGCTGGGAAAACGCAGGGCGGCGCGGCTGTATCTTTCAGAAAGAAGCGGTCTACCGCGCGGCCATCATCGACGGCACGCGGCGCATCAGGCGGCAGACCGAGGTCAGCAGCACGCAGTCAAACGGGAGCTGGATGATGTTCTTGAATGCGCGCAGCGGCAGCGTCGCCAGACGCGACGGGCCATAGAGCATCGTCAGGAACACGGTGTTCAGGCAGATGTTCACCAGCACGATGATGAGCAGCCGCGCCAGAACGATCTGCCACAGGCGGCACTCGGTCTTGTAAAACATCATGCCGTAGATCACGCCGCCCAGCAGCGCCGAGAGCGTGAAGCCCGGGAAGTACGGCCCGGTCGGCTTGAGCAGAAAGCCCAGTATGTCGCTCAGCGCGCCCTGCAGCCCGGCGACCACCGGGCCAAAGAGCATCGCCGTGGGCGCGAGCGCCAGATGCGCCAGCGAAATCTTCAGGCTGTCATTCACCTCGATGACGCCATAGGAGGAGAGCACCATCTGGATAGCCAGCAGGATGCCCGCTGTGGTGAGCGTGCGCGTGCGGCGCAGGCTGGCGGCGGAGTCCGCAAACTGGCGGAGGACAAAGGGGAACCACGATGCGATGGAACGCAAAAAAATCACCTCTCCAAAATCACACCTGAGGAAGGGATGATTCGCAGAGATGACATCCTTGTGAATGAGACAGTCGGGGCCAGAGAGATACCGCGAAGGGGGAAGCCCCTTCTTCGTCCCATGCTTTTCCCATACATGAGCACTTGACGCATCTGTTCCGTCGCCGCATCGTCGCGGCGCCCTGTCATCTTCACGAATCGCTTGCAACGAGAGCATTATACGGGAAGATGCAAAAAAGTGCAAGGAAAAATTTGAAAATGTTCGCCTTATGCGCGCCGCCGCACGCCGGGCGCCTCGCGCGGGGGGCAGGTGCCGCTCCACGGCAGGCCGGAATCGTAGCTCAGGCCGCCCAGCAGCGCGCGCATGGAGGCATATGCGCCATGCCCGAGCATCAGCGCGTTCCCTGCCTGTACGAGCTGGGCGGCGCGGGAGCAGGCCGCGGCAAACAGGTCGTCAAAGCTGTCGGTGCGGATCTCGTCCGGCGTCCAGATGGAGGACCACGGCAGATGCGCGTCGTTGGCGATGTCCGCCTCGGGCGGCTCGATGGGCATCATGTGCGCGTGGAGCGCACGGTCAAGGTGCACGGGACGCAGCACGGCACCCAGCACATTGTACTTTTTGCCGCTCTCCGAGCGCAGGGCGCGGCACAGGCTCACTGCATCGTCAAAGCTGGCGCGCACGCGGTGCACGGGCAGCTTCACATCGGGAAAGACGCGGGCAATCGCGGCGGCGAGCGCAGCGGCGATTTTGTCCTTCTGCGCAGGGGAGAGCGCCGCGAAGCCTGCAAACTGCACGGGCAGACCCGTCTTATGCCCCGTGCGGCGGTAGTGCAGCGTCTCGAGCGCGTGTTCGAGCAGGCAGTGCTCCGTGCTGGAATACTCGCCCGTCTCATCGAGCGAATGCGCGTAGACGAAGGGGTGGAAGGTCGTGTCCGTCGCGTAGTGCGTCAGGAAGCCGCAGCAGTACGCGCGTGTGAGCGCGTCGGGCGCGCAGGCCTCGCACAGCGCCAGCAGGAACTCGTCGGTGCGCTGGGTATGGAGAATCGAGCCGACCTTCGGCGCGGGTGTGCAGCCCGGCACGGGGGCGAGCGAAAAGAACAGCGGGTCGGGGCCCTCCGCCCCGGCGAGCACGGCGCTTCTGAGCGGCTCCTCCTCAAAGAGCGAAAGCTGAGCGCGCGCCCTGTCGGCGACGCACTGATGAACATAGGATGCGGGCATGATGAAACCTCCAAAATGAAAAGGAAAGGATCAACCGATGGGTATGGGATGATTATACACGCCGCCGCGCCGTTTGTCGATGGGGATTGCTGGCAGTGTGCGCTTGAAATCCGGTCAAGGCGTGATATAATGGTTCGTAAGCAAACAAAGCAAAGGAGAGCATGAACATGAAGCTCAAAGCGGTTATCTGGGATTTGGACGGCACGCTGCTCAACACGCTTGACGATCTGGCGGCGAGCACGAACGCGGCGCTTGCGGCCTGCGGCCTGCCTCTGCGCACGCAGGACGAGGTGCGTCGCTTTGTGGGTAACGGCGTGAGGAAGCTCGTCGAGCGCGCCGTGCCCGTGGGAACGGACGGGGAGACGGTTGACCGGGTATACGCAGCGTTTGTCGAGCACTACGGCGCGCACAGCCGCGACGCGACGCGCCCCTATGACGGCGTGCCGGAGCTGCTGGACGCGCTGCTTGCGCGCGGGGTGAAGCTGGCGATTGTTTCCAACAAGATTGACTTTGCGGTCAGGGAGCTCAGCCGGGTATACTTTGGGGAGCGGATGCAGGTCGCCGTGGGCGACGCGCCGGAGCGGCGCATCAAGCCCGCGCCGGACAGCGTGCTGGAGGCGATGCGCCAACTCGGCGTGACGCGGGAGGAGACGGTCTACGTCGGCGATTCGGACGTGGACGTGGCGACGGCGCGCAATGCGGGCGTGACCTGCTGCGCGGTGAGCTGGGGCTTCCG
>JALFHA010000134.1 GCA_022776785.1 Clostridiales bacterium
AACAAGATGGGCGGCTGACACTTTTTATTCCGGGTGCATAACCCAAAAGCGGCCTCGTCAGACCGTATCCATCTCATTATAATAAAAACAAGCACAACCCCTATCTGGTTTGATAGAGTTTGTGCTTTAATAGTACCAAAGCGGCCAGTAGCCGCTCCCGCTTCCGACCCGCTCTGTATTCTCCATTCCTTCTTCCTTCGAGGCCGATGGTAACGCAATTTCCTATAGCACTCAGATCACCTTGTGCTCCATCCATTTGCCGCTGCGGTAGCGCATATAGAACAGCACGCTGCGGCACACCCAGTCCACATACATGCCCACCCAGATGCTCAGCAGCCCAAGGCGGAAGCGCTGCACGAACAGGTAGCACAGCACCACGCGGAACGCCCACATGCTCGCCATGCTCACCAGCATGGTGAACCGCGCGTCACCGCCGGCGCGCAGCGCATTGGGCAGGGTGAAGCTCGCGGGCCAGAAGAAGACGGCGGCGATATTGAACGAGCGCATGACGCGCACGGTCATCGCCTGCGCCTCGGGCGAGAGGCTGAACCACCGGGCAATCCACGGAATCGTCACAAAGATGACGGCGTTGGCCGCCGCGATGCCGATATAGGACATGCGCATCAGCCTGCCGGTGTAGTCGCGCGCCTGCCCCTTTTCCCCCGCGCCGACGCACTGGCCGACGACGGGAATCATCGCCAGGCCGATGGCGCTGCCGGGGATATTCGCCACGCTGCACACGCTGTTGAGCACGGCGTTGGCCGCGATGGCCGTCGTGCCGAGCGTGCTGGTAAGACTGCTGACGAGCAGCTTGCCGATATGGAACATGCCGTTCTCTATGCCCGAGGGTACGCCGATGGCGAGGATGCGCCCGATGAAGCGCGCGTCCGGCCTGATCTGGGCGGCCGAGCGGATGCGCAGCGGATTGTCCCGGCGCGCAAGCCGCAGCGTGATGAAGGAGGCGGCAAACACCCGGCCGATGAGTGTCGCCACCGCCGCGCCGAGCACACCCATGCGCGCGCCATAGATGAGGATGGCGTTGCCCGCAATGTTGATGACGTTCATCACAAGGCTGGCGGTCATGCTGGTGCGGCTGTCCCCCTGCGCGCGGAACAGCGCCGCGCCCGCGTTGTACAGCCCCATGAACGGATAGGAAAGCGCGCTGACGAGGAAATACGTCTCCGAAAAGCGCATCACATCGTCGTCAATCGCGCCGAACACCGTCCGCAGAATCGGATAGCGGAAGAAAAGCACCAGTGCCGCCGCGCTCACCGTGGAGATCAGCAGCACGCTGTAGAGCTGCGCCGCGCCACGCTGCGCATTTTCCACATCCCTGCGCCCGAGATACTGGCTGGCGACAACCGCGCCGCCCGTCGCCAGCGCAGCCAGCACCTGAATGATGAGCACATTCACGCTGTCCACCAGGCTGACGCTCGAGACGGCCGCCTCGCCCACACCGGCGACCATGATCGTATCCGCCATGCCCATCGAAACGCTGAGCAGCTGCTCCAAAAAGAGCGGGAGCAGAAGGCGCCTTAAATCCCTGCGAGAAAACATCGGCGTATCCATGTTCTTCTTGTCAAGCCTTTCTTCATCTTTTCTCAGTTTCACTCTGCAAATCCTTAAGCAAGCTCCGGTCTCGGTCATAAAGCAACGGGAGCTACAGCATTTCATCGGCGATGCAACCGGCATCATGCCGGTTTGATCGCAATGCCCCGCATTATAGCACAGTTCGCCCGCGCGCGCAGCCGCCGCCCAAAACTTTGGCAAAAGCGCCCTGCATTTGCCCGCCCATTCCGGGCAGACTGAACGCAGGTGGTCTCATGGAGCTGGTACTCTTTGGCGCGGCGCTGTGCGCGTTCTTTGCGGGCGGGCCGTCCGCCGCGCTGCTGCTGCGCTGCGGCCTGAACGCGAGCCTGCGGTTTTCCCCGCGCGCCGCGCTGGCGCTGTCCTCGCTGTGCGCGCTTTCGGGCGCGCTTGCGCAGCTCCTCGCCCGCGGCGGCCTGCGCGCCGTGCCCGGGCAGCGGGCGGCGCTGGTGACGCTGAGCTTTACCGGCGGGGTGCTGGGGCGCGCGCTGCTGCTGATGCTCGTCGCCCGCTTTCCGGACAGTCTGCTGCTCCTGCAGGTGCAGGCGCTGCCGCTGCTGCTCATTCTGCTGCTCTCCCTGCTGCCCGAGATGCGGCGCTTTGCCGCTGCTCCCTTCGCAGCCGCATTTCCCGCGGCGGCGCTGGGCGGCTTTCTGGGCGCGGGTGAAGCGGCGCTGCTGCGGCTCTTCCTCCCGGCAGGCGTGATACGCGGGCGTCAGAGCGCAGCCGCACTGCTCTCAAGCGCCTGCGCGCAGGGCGGCGCGCTGCTGCTGACGCTGCTGTGCGGCGCGGCCCAGGTCTTTCCCGCACGCCTGCTGGCCTCCGCCGCCTTGGGCGCAGCGCTGGGCGCGCTCTGCGCCGAGGGCTGCAAAGAGCGCGGCGCGCTCCGCTCAGGGATGCGCGCCGCGCTGCTCGTCTATGGCATTTTGGCCGCCCTTGCCTGCGTGGAGCAGGCGTTTGGTTAGGGCAGGATGATTTTAGGATCCTTCTCCCGCGCACGGTAGACCACAAACCGGCTGCCGATACACTGCACCGGCTCGGCGCCCGTCCCCTCGCACAGCTCCGCGATGGCCTCCCGCGCCGTCACGGGGCTGTTTTGCAGCACCGTGCCCTTCACCAGCTCGCGCGCCTCCAGCGCGTCGGAGAGCTGCTTGATCATATTGTCGTTTACGCCGTCCTTGCCCACATGCACGATGGGCTCCATCGTATTCGCCAATCCGCGCAGATATGCGCGCTGCTTGCTCGTCATGTCTTTTCTCCTTATATTCCGCCCTTGATCCGGGCTGTACCTCGCTCAGGCTGGCGCGTCACTCGATGAAGTCGAACTCCATCTCGCCGATGGCGACGGTGTCGCCCTCCTTCGCCCCGGCGGCGCGCAGCGCGTCGATGACGCCGCGGCTGCGCAGCGTCCTGTGGAAATAGTTGAGGGATTCCTCGTCGCTGAAGTTGACCGAATCGATCAGCTGCTCCATCACCGGGCCGGAGACAACATACACACCGTCCTCGATCCCGATAGTAAACGGCTCCTGCGGCCCT
>JALFHA010000057.1 GCA_022776785.1 Clostridiales bacterium
CTGAACCTGCTCAGCGCGACGACCCCGCGCACCGTCAACCTTTCGCAGCTTCAGGAAATCGTGCTCAATCAGGCGCTCGCCGAGAGCGGCGCGGCGCTCTCCGTGCTCGAGCAGATTCATGCCATGTACCGGGCCAACGGCGCGGCCGTCGTCGTGGTGACGCCGGATGACGCGGGCGATTTCGTCCGCCGCCAGCACGCGCTGCTCGGCGTGAGGCTGTCAAAGTATTTGCAGGTGCTCTTTGAGCACTTCTCGCAGATTGACACCATCCCGCCCGATGCGCAGCTCTCCTCCGTGCTCGCGGCGATGAAGTCCGGTACCCATGACGCCGCCGCCGTCTATGCCGCGGGCAACGATTTTTCCTCCACGCTGCTGCTGCCGGCCTCGGAGGAGACGGACCGCCTGCCCGGCCACCTGCCGCGCACCTCGCCCGCACAGAACGAGTACCTCGGCACGGCGCTCTTCTCCGGCGGCACGATGACCGGCACGCTCACCGGCAGCGAGACGTCCTCGCTCTGCCTGCTGATGGGCAAGGCGCAGTCGCGCACGGTCTTTGCGGGGGACGCGCAGTACCGCGTCAACCGCGATACGCGGGTGAAGCGCTCCATCGATGACGCGGGCGCGCTGTGCGTCGATGTGCGCGTCAGCCTGACGCTGCTGGCCGGGGAGGCGGAGATGACCGAATCGCAGCTCGCCGCGGACATAGAGAGCCGCGCCGCGGAGCTGCTGCGGCGATTGCAGGCCGCCTCCTGCGATGCGCCGGGCTTCGGGCGCGTCGCCGTGCGCGGGGCGTGGGATATCCCCTCATGGGAGACGCAGGACTGGCAGCGCCGCTTTGAGGACGCGCCCATCCGCGTGAGCGTGCGGGTGAAGGTCGTCTGACCCCTTCCCTTTTGCCGGGGGAAATGGTATACTGTACGCAGTATCCGGCAGGAGGAACGCTATGCTCATCGATGTCTACGACTTTGACGGAACGATCTACGACGGGGATTCCACGGTGGATTTCACGCTCTGGTGCCTGCGCCGCCATCCCTCGCTGCTGCTCGCGCTGCCGCGCTTTGCGTGGGTGTGCGCGCGGCTCGCGCTGGGGCGCGCCGGCCTGCGGGAGATGAAGAACGTGCTCTTTTCCGAAATGGCGAAGCGCTTCTCGCTTGAGGAGGAGGCGCGGCGCTTCTGGGACAGCCCGAAGACGCGCGAAAACCTCGGCGCATGGTTTCAAAGCACGCCACGGGACGTGCCCATCGTCATCGCGTCTGCGTCGCCGGAGTTTGAGCTGCGCTACGCCGCCGGGCTGCTGGGCGTTGAAACACTCATCGGCACGCGCTGCGATCCCGCAACCGGGCTGCTCACCGGCCCCAACTGCAAGGGCGAGGAGAAGCTGCGCCGCATTGAGGAGGCCGTCGGGCCATATACCATCCGCGCGATGTACACCGACAGCGTGAAATCCGACGGGCCGCTGCTGCGCGCCGCGCAGGAGGGCTACATCCTCCGCCGCGGAAGCGTGAGCAGATACGAGGGGCAATGAGGCTGCGCCGCAGGGCGGCGGGTCTGACACATGTCAAAGGAGAGATTTTCCAATGAAGAAGATGCAAGGCATGGGCGGCTTTTTCGTCGCCGCCATCACCCCGTTTGACGCGCAGGGCCGCTTCAATCCCGACGCGCTGCATAAGATCATGGACAGAACCATCGCGCAGGGCGCGTCGGGCTTCCTCATCGGCGGCAGCAGCGCGGAGTGCCCGCTGCTCTCCCATCAGGAGCGCATGGAGGGGCTGGAGGCCGCCGCAGCCTACGCGCACAGAAAGGATACGAAGCTCATCGCGTCCGTCGCCGCGCTCTCGACCGACGAGGCCGTGGAGTACGCGAAGGCTGCGGAGAAGCTGGGCTATGACGCGATGATCTCCACCGTGCCCTACTACTACAAGTTCGGCATGAAGAACATCGCCCGCTACTTCCGCACGCTCGCCGACGCGGCCGATGTGCCGCTGATGCTCTACAACTTCCCCGGCAATACCGGCGTGGAGCTGGACATTTATGACGCGGACATCCGCGCCATGCTCACCGACGGCACCATCGCCGGCGTCAAGCAGACGAGCCTTAACCTGCATCAGATGGAGCGCATCCACAGCCTCAACCCGGAGCTGGTCATCTACGGCGGCTTTGATGAGGTCTACATCGGCGCGCGGATGCTCGGCGCGGACGGCGCCATCGGCTCCACGTTCAACTTTACGCTCCCGCTGTTCACGAGGATCGAGGCCGCCTACGCCGCGCACGACATCCCGCTGGCACAGGAGCTTCAGCGCCGCGCCAACGACATCATGGAGGCGCTCGTCTCCTGCTCGCTGTTCCCGTCCATCAAGCACATCATGAAGGTGCAGGGCATCGACTGCGGGGCATGCCGCGCGCCGTTCCCGACGCTCTCCGACGAGCAGAAGGCGCATATCGAGCGCGTCGTGGCACAGAACCTGTAAAATGCGGGGTACAGAAGAATCAGCAACGGAGCTGACCATACGGGGGAAATATGCGTTACCGGATTGGAGAGCTGGCGGACTTTTTTGGCATGACCAAGGAGGGAATCCGCTATCTGGAGCGGGAGGGCGTAATTACCTCCGAGCGCGATGCGGGGAATGGTTACCGCTATTTTCCGCGGGATGAAATCACCCGGCTCAAGCAGATCAAGCGCTATCAGGGGCTGGGGTTTTCGCTGGAGGAGGCGCACCAGCTCGTCTGCGAGACGCGCCGGGAGGAAATCGTCGACAGGCTCGCCCAGAAGCAGCGGGAGCTTGAAGGAAAGGTGCGGCAGATTGAGCGGATGCAGCGCCTTCTCGCCATGCAGCAGGAGGCTGCCGCTCACCTGATTGACACGCAGGAGCAGGTGTGGCTGGGCGAGCGCCCGGAGCTGATTTTTTTCCCCCGCGTGCCGGATGAGGCCAGCGGCGAGACTCCCGCGCAGCGCGAGGCCATCGCCCGCGCCCGCGCGGAGGAAAAGGAGTGGATACTCGCCACGCCGCCGTGCACGCTCGGCGCCATGCACTTCACGCCGGACGGCACCGGGCGGCGGATGCTGGGCTCTATCGTCCGGGCGGAATCTGCGCGCGAGGTCGGGCTGAGGGAGACGGAGCGCACCATTCATCTCCCCGCGTGCCCGTGCGTCTGCGCCGTGGTCGAGGGGCCGGAAAAGCAGCGGCCGGATTTGTCGCCGCTGTTTGACTACATGCGGGCGAATCGCCTGCGCATCACGGGCGAGGTTTTCGGCATATTGTGGCTGACCTACCGCACGGAGCAGGGAAATCGCTTTGGTATTCACGAGGTCTATGCACCATATGAGAAAATGGAGGAAGACGGCACGATGACGGCTGCATCACCGACAAAGGCCTGTCAATCCTGACGCTCCGTGACCGGGGCGACGCCCTGCTGAAGGATTTATTCACAAATCATTCCGCAGCGCTTGACAGTCAAGCGGCTTGATTGTTATATCATTGACTCAGATGCCAATTTGCATCAAAAGGAGGAAAAAGGGTATGACAATCAAAAGGACCCTGGGGCTGCTGCTGGCGTGCGTGATGGCGCTGACGGCGGCGGGCGCGTGTGCGGCGACGTATACGCCCGGCGAATACGAGGGCACGGCGCAGGGCTTCGGCGGCGCTGTGACCGTGAAGGTGACGGTCGATGAGGAGGCCATCACCGCTGCGGAGATCACCGGCGCGGGCGAGACGCCCGCCCTTGGCGGCGCTGCCATCGAGAAGCTGCAGGCGGAGCTTGTCAGCGCGCAGGGCGTGGATACCGTCGCCGGCGCGACCGTGACCAGCACTGCCGTCAAGGAGGCGCTGGAGGCGGCGCTGGCGCAGGCGCGCGGCGAGGCCGCGGCCAATGACGCGCCTGTGGCCTTTACTGCTGGCACCTACACCGGCAGCGCGCAGGGCTACAACGGCGCGGTCGAGGTCAGCGTGACCTTCACCGACAGCGCGATTGCGGCCATCGAGGTGACGGCGCACAAGGAGACCGCGCATGTGGGCGACGTGGCCTTTGAGCCGATGATTGTGGACATGATTGCGGCCAACGGCACGGGCGTGGACAGCGTTTCCGGCGCGACCTTCTCCTCTGCGGCGCTGCGCGGCGCGGTGAATGACGCGGCGGAGCAGGCGGCCTGCACGAACATGGATGCCTTCAAGGCGGCCACCGTCAAGCATGAGGCTCAGGCTGCCGTCGAGGACACCTGGGATGTCGTCATCGTCGGCGCGGGCGGCGCGGGCATGGTGGCGGCTGCGCAGGCGGCGCAGGATGGCAACACCGTTCTGGTCATCGAGAAGAACGCGGAGATGGGCGGCAATACGCTGGTCTCCGGCGGCGCGTTCCAGTCCGTGATGCCTTATCTCGTTTGGGACGCGGCGAACCCCGACGCGACCACCGGTGTAAACCCGATTGACGGCCAGACCTACGACAAGGTCAAGAACGATGCGGGCCGTATCGAGATTCTCAAGGTCATCCTCAACTGGTCTGAAGAGCCGTTCGACGGCACGCTCGACGCGGAGCATCCGTTTGTGGCGGGCGAAATCGGCCTGAACGCCGTGCGCGGCGTGCACGAGGAGTACCTCCCCGTGCTCAAGGCCCTCAAGGCGGAGATTCAGGAGTACCTTGCATGGGCGCAGCCGCAGCTGGATGCGGGCGTCAAGGAGACGCAGCTGACGCTGTTCTCCACGCTCAACCTGCACATCTTCCAGACCTACTACGGCGGCCTGCGTCCGAGCGCGGACGGCAGCGAGTGGATTTACAGCGACATCGACCTCGTCAAGCAGTTTGTCGAGGGCGGCCAGGAAATCAAGCCGTGGCTGGTGGCTCAGGGCGCAATCTTCGATTACAGCAAGCAGAGCACGCTGATTGGCTGCCTCTGGCAGCGTGAAAACGCACCGCTGGGCGGCGTTGTGGACGGCGTGGAGTACACCGGCGCGAACAACAAGTGGGGCACGTACTTCGCTGTGCCTTACAACACCATGACCAAGGCCAACGAGCACAACCAGCTCATGCTGCGCACGACGGCCAACGAGCTGATCGTTGAGAATGGCCGCGTGACCGGCGTGAAGGCCATGGGCTACGACGGCACCGAGGTCATCGCCCATGCGACGAAGGGCGTCATTCTGGCGACCGGCGGCTATGCGGCGAACATCGACATGGTGCAGGAGACCAACAAGTATTGGGACGACAGCTTCATCGCGGACAACATTGGCACCACGAACCGCTCCTCCCTGACCGGCGACGGCATCACGATGGCTGTGGCGATTGGCGCGGCGACCGAGGGCGAGGGCTGGACCCAGATGATGCCTCTGGGCTGGGTGGACAACGGCAACCTCTCCCGCGGCGCGGGCGAGAACGTTATCTTTGTGAATGCGGCGACCGGCAAGCGCTATGTGGATGAGTCCGCTGAGCGCGACGTGCTCTCCGAGGGCGGCTTTGAGAATGGCATGTCTCAGGAGACTGCCGAGAAGCTGGGCCTCAAGTACGTCCCGGGCATCTACGTCGAAGTGTCCAACCCGAGCATCACCATCAATGGCTCTGACGAGATTGAAGGCCGCCTGTACTTCCGCACCGTTGAGGAGATTGCGGAGATGATTGGCTGCGATGCTGCGACGCTGCGCAAGACCATCGAGGATTATGACGCCTACGTCATGGGCCAGACCGACGAGCTCGAGGTGCCGAAGCTTGCCATTCAGGGCACCATCGGCGACGTTGAGCTCGACGAGAACGGCAACTACAAGCCGGAAACCTACAATCTGGGCGTCCTTCGTATGCGTTTCCAGGCGCCGTCCACCCATCACACCATGGGCGGCTTGCTGGTGGATACTGAGCGCCACGTGCTCGATACCGATGGCAATGCCATCCCCGGCCTGT
>JALFHA010000139.1 GCA_022776785.1 Clostridiales bacterium
AACAAGATGGGCGGCTGACACTTTTTATTCCGGGTGCATAACCCAAAAGCGGCCTCGTCAGACCGTATCCATCTCATTATAATAAAAACAAGCACAACCCCTATCTGGTTTGATAGAGTTTGTGCTTTAATAGTACCAAACGGCGGCCTTTCCATATCCGGCCCGCCGCAGCTGCAAGTTCAGTCCCGCCAGCCCGTTTGGAGCTTCCCCTATTCACTTTGGTTTGCGCAGCGCCATCTCCGCCCGACATGCCCGGATGTTCCTGATCCGCCTTCTCCCACTCTGCCCGAGGGGCAAACTGCAGCGTTTTCCGCACGCCTCTCCCGCCTCCGTCATATTGAATGAAAGCGGGACGGCCGCCTGCGACGCACCGCCCCGGGAGGAGGAGTATTTCATGCTCGATTCCATATCGCCCTATGCGCTGCTTCAGGCCAGCAAGCCCAAGGGCATACCGACCGTCACCACCGCCTACGACTGCTACAGCGCCCTGCAATCCTGCCCGCCGTCCGCACAGCAGGAGGAGCCCGCGCCCCCGCCGCAGGAGGAAGCCGTCCGGGAGCCCGTTCGGGAGGCCTCCGCCATGCCGCTCGTGCCACGCAGCCGTACCCACTACATCGAACAGATCAAGTCGCGCCACAGCGCGGCGGCGCGGCGGGCGTATCCGACTGTGTAGCCGTCACCCAGTGCCCGCCTGCATAGCGCGCACCCGTCAGGCAGGGAGGAGGCGGCCACCGACGCTGAACAAGCAGCTCCTCCCGCCGCCTGTTTTCCGCGCGCAGGGTCTGCGCAGCCCGTTCCTCATCAGAGGGCTCCATCTCCTGCGCCGGGCGTCCACCGCTGCGCTGCCCGGCGCTGGCTGCCTGCTCACGCGCAGCATCCCGGACGGAAGAAGCCCGCCGTGCAGCACTTTCCTCCGCCTGCGTTCTCCTGCGTTCCTCCAACGCGCGCTCAGCCGCCCTCAGCGTCTGCGCATCCGTAGCGAAGATCACCCGCCCGCCGCCAAGCGCATAGGCCGCCGCAATCTCCCCGCCCGTACCGCCAAGCGTCTGCTCCTGCTGCGTGGATTGAAGCAGACGCCTGCTCTGCTCGCCCTGCGCGTCCATCAGCGTCAGCTCTCCGCCTGCGGTGGGGATTCCCGATGCGCGCAGCTTCAGCATCTCCCGGCTTGTCACCAGATAGCCCGCCATCGCGCCGCCCGGCTGTCTGAGCACAAAGCTCCTGCCCATCTGTTCATCCCTCCCGTCCAGCATATGCGGGATTGAGGCTTGCCTTGCCCCGCGTTTCGCTGTATAATAAAGGGAAGCTGCGGACACAGTGCCGCGGACATGCCTGCATTTGGGTGATGTAAATCTCTCCGCAAAACAGGAAGATTTACAGCATTTCATCGGTGATGCGGCCGTCATCATGCCGGTTTCCATCGCCCGACTGTAACGGAGGAAATCCTGTGCGATATACGCTGTCTTCCCTTATCCTGTTTCTCGCGCTGATGCTCTGTCTTTGCGCGCCCTCATGCGCCCTCGCGGCGGACGACTACGGCACAGCCGTCTGCATGGAGGATGCGCTGGCCTCGGCTGATGCAAACGGGAACCCTAAAATCCTGTATACGGCCATCACCTCGGTCAGCCTGAACAAGCGCAGCGAGCCTGACCCGAACAGCGCATCGCTGGGCACTCTCTCGGAAAAGCAGACTGTGCAGATCTTCGGCTTTGACCAGACATGGCTCTTCTGCTGGGACGAGACAGCCGGTATTTACTATATCAAGCGCTCCAATGTCACTGACGTCACGCCTGTGGCGGGCAACGACGTGCCTTATGGCGTCATCCCGAACCGCTACGTCGCCGTCACTGCGCGCGACACCTCGCTGCGCGCCGCGCCGAGCGCCGATGCCGCAGAAATCGAGGCCTACCCCGCCGACACGCGCATGAGCTTCTGGCACATCGTGGATGGATGGGCAGTCGTACCCTATAAGCGCATTGTTGGCTACATCTATGTCGGCGACCTCAAGGAGCTCACGCCCGTCGCGCCTGATGTGGATTACGCGCAGGATGGCGACATCATCGCGGCCTTCACCACCTTCTATTCCCGCAAGCAGACGGAGCTGAATATTGGCCGCATGGAGAATATCCGTGTCGGCTGCGGATATATCAGCCACAGCTATGAGCCCGGCGAGGAATTCGATTTCAACGCCATCGCCGGACCGTACCGGCGCAGCCGCGGCTATCTGCCCTCCCCCGTGCTGGTGGATGGCGGCACGGTCGCCGGCTCGGGCGGCGGCACCTGTCAGGTGTCCACGACGCTGTACAACGCGTTGCTCCAGCTTTATGACGGCATCACCATCCTCTACCGCCATGCACACGGTCCGGGCGGCGCGAGCTATGCGCCGCATGGCGTGGACGCCGCCGTCGGCCGCAACGGCGAAAAGGGCGTCATCGAGCTGAACCTCGAGTTCCGCAACGAATATAGCTTCCCCATCACCATCGATTCCACCGTGCAGAACGGCTCCCTGTGCATCTGTATCCGCAAGGGGCGGACGTAAAAGGCAGCAAAGATTGGGATGGCGACTCCGTGAAAGAACGGAATAAATCGGAAATTGCAAAGGTCAGTATGATCATACCTGTAGATACAACAAATCTCCTTCAAGCGGCGACCATCCATTCAATCTCTTGGAAGGAGTCGCATCGCGCCT
>JALFHA010000106.1 GCA_022776785.1 Clostridiales bacterium
CAGCCCAATGTTCCCTTATTGTTCAAAAGAAAAAGCAGTTTCAGAGCAGGATGCGAAGCATCCTACGATTGAAACGGGGCTGATTCTGCAAAGCTAGATTTTAGCCGCAAAATAGTATATATAATACCGTTCTTCGATTAAAGCATTTCTTCTGGTTTCCCCGTTGGTTCATCATAAACTCACCGTCAGGCCTCGCTTCGCTCCCTGACTACTTCGCAAAAATGCCTTATCAATGGGATACGTTGGGCTGCCGCCCAAACCTGCTTGGGGATTTCATCCCCAAACCCCATCATCGCTTCGCGATGATTATTTCCCTTGGGCCCAGTTTTCGATCATCTGCCGCGTGGAGCGCGTCATCTCGCGGCTGAAATCACAGTTCCACTTGCGTTTGGCAAACGCCAGCAGCCAGCGCTCCAGTGCCTCCCCGCCAAGCCCCTGCCGGGCGGCAAGCATGGCGCGCATCTTCTCCGGGCCTGCCGCGCGATAGATGTCTTCGTGCACCACATCCTCTACAGCAAAACGCGCGGGCTTGACGCGCTCGCGCTGCTGCGCCGTCGGGCGGCCAAAGACGGCCATGCACACGGGCGCAACGTACTCCGGCAGGCCGAGAATGGCGCGCTGCGTCTCGCAGTTTTCCAGAATGTCGCCGATGTAGCACGAGCCGTAGCCCAGCGCATCCGCAGCAACCACCGCGGACTGTGCAGCGATGACCGCGTCGAGCGCCGCGAGCATGAAGTCTCCCTCGCCGGGGCGGCGAAGCGGCTCGCCGAGGTCAAGCGTGGCAAACAGGTCAAACCAGCGCTTGTAGTCTGCGCAGAACACGAGCACCAGCGGCGCAGACGCGATGAACGGCTGATTGTCGCAGGATTTTGCCAGCGCCTGCTTCTTGCCCTCGTCCGTCACGCGGATGATCGTATAGAGCGTCATGTTGCCCGCCGTCGGAGCCTGCACCGCCGCCTCGAGGATGGCGCGCACATCCTCCTCCGGGATGGACTCCTGCTCATAGGCGCGCACGCTCTTGCGCGCCATCAGCTGGCGCAGAACGGGATTGCTCTCATTCATCGTCTTCATCCTCTTCCTCGGTCATCTGCTCAAAGAAGCGCTGCACAGCCATGCGCGCACGGTAGATATCGTTGCGCTTCATGCCCTGCGCGCTCAGCCGCTCCCCGGCCTCGCGCCAGTCGCAGCCCTGCATCAGCGCCTCGACAAGCTGCGCCTCCGGGCTGGCCTGCACCACGGGCTTCTCCTCCTCGAGCGCCACGCCGCTCATATCGAGCACCAGGCAGTATTCGCCCTTCTCCGCCTTCTCGTTTTCCTCGAGCATGGCGAGCACCTCGTCCGCCGTGCCGCGGATGGTCTTTTCATGCAGCTTGGTCAGGTCGCAGCTCGCGCTCACCCGGCAGCCGGGCAGCGTCCCCGCGATGGCGCGCACCAGCTCGATGACCCTGTGCGGCGACTCGTGCACCACGCCGACGGGCACGCCGCTGCGCTTCATCGCCAGCAGCTTCTGCGTCAGCTCCTTGCCGCCGCGCGGCAGAAAGCCGTAGAACGCGAACTCCCGCGTGTCAAACCCGCTGACGGAGAGCGCGCTGGCCATCGCTGTCGGCCCGGGCACGGCCAGCACCTCGATGCCCAGCTCCGCCGCCTCGCGCACGAGCACGCTGCCGGGGTCGCTGATGGCCGGCGTGCCCGCGTCAGTGACGACGGCGACGGTCAGGTTTTCATCGATCATCCGCTGGGGCAGTGAGGCGGCCCGGCGCTCTTCGTTGTGCTGATGGTTGGAGACGCACGGCGTATCGATTCCGAAGTGATTGAGCAGCGCGCGCGTCACGCGGGTGTCCTCCGCGGCAATCAGGTCGCAGTCTCGCAGAATTTGCAGCGCGCGCGGGCTGATATCCGAAAGGTTGCCAATCGGCGTGGCGACCACATAGAGTCGGGGCATGGCGTTTTCCTCCTGATGGTTATTTGGGCTCCCGCCGCTTGCCGCTGATGTGCTCCACGTCAAGCCGCCAGACAGCGGTGGCCTCCGCCGCGCGCGCATCGATGGGCAGCGATCTGCCGGACGCGACGTGCTCCATCAGCACCTCGAGCCCCCGGCGCTTATCCGCGCCGGTCAGCTCGTGCAGCGTGCCGCTGCCGCAGACGCTCTCGTAGGCGACGGAAGTTGCGCAGGCCGTGTCGCCCTCAATCGGGCCCATCGTCCTGTACATCGCAAACGCTGCGCGGCTGTCGCGCCTCGCGCGCGCCCACTTTTCACCTGCCTGCGCGCCATGCAGGAAAAGCGCAAAGCGGCCGTCCCGCTCCTCAAAGCCGAAGCTCATCGGCACGGCATACGGGGCCTCCCCCGCAAAGGCGATGCACACCGCATCACAGCGGCGCATGACCTCCGCAATCTGCGCCGGGTCGGCAATCTCCCTGTCCGTCCTTCTCACAGCTTTTCACACCCCCTGAGCATCGCGCTGCGCGAGCGCGGGTTCGCCTCGATCTCCTGCGCCGAGGGCTTGATGCCCCCGCCGCCGAGCACGCGCACGACGGGCTTCTTCCCGCAGATGCACACCGGGATTTTCGGCGGGCAGGTGCAGGGATTCGCCAGCGTGCGCAGCGTCTGCTTGACGATTCTGTCCTCCAGCGAGTGGAACGTCAGCACGGCCAGATGGCCGCCCGGCGCAAGCAAGTCGACCATATCCTCCAGCGCGCGGCGCAGCGGGTCGAGCTCGTCGTTGACGGCAATGCGCAGCGCCTGAAACGTCCGCCGCGCACTGTGCCCATTGTCGGCCATGCGCACCTTTTTGGGGATGGCCGCGTCCACGCAGGCCACGAGGTCAGCCGTCGTCAAAAGCGGCTTCCTCGCGCGGTGCTCGAGGATGATGTCCGCGATGCGTGAGGCCCACTTCTCCTCGGCGTAGTCGCGCAGGATGCGCACAAGCTCCTCCTTCGGCCAAGTGTTGACGATATCCGCCGCGGTGAGCGCCTGCTCCCTGTCCATGCGCATATCCAGCGGCGCATCGGCATGGTAGGAAAAGCCGCGCTCAGCCGTGTCCAGCTGATAGCTGCTCACGCCCAGATCAACCATCATGCCGTCGATTTTCGTAACGCCCTGCGCCGCAAGCAGCGCCTTTACATCGTGGAAATTGCCCTTGATGGCCGTGAAATTGCCCGCGCCGCCCAGCCGCTGCGTCGCCGCGGCCAGCGCATCCGCGTCGCGGTCGATGCCGTAGACATGGCCCGTGCCGTTCAGCCTGCGCAGGATCTCGGCGCTGTGGCCGCCGCCGCCGAGCGTGCCGTCCACATAGACGCCGCCCTCGCGCACGCCGAGCAGATCAACCGTCTCGCAAAGCATCACGCTGATGTGATTAAACGACATTCGAAAACTCCTTTTCCTGCCGCAGCAGCGTCCGTAGCTCGCCGATCATGTACAGCGAGCCCGCCGCCAGCACGATTCCCTCCGGCCCTGCCAGCGAACGCGCCTTTGCCAGCGCGCGCGCCGCGTCATCCTCGACGTACACGCGCAGCCCGTCCCGGCAGAAGGCGTCGGCCAGCTCCTTTGCAGGCAAGGCGCGCGGGTTTTTTGGCGTGGCGCACACCGCACAGCGCACGCGCGCGCTCAGCCGCCGGGTCATCTTCTCCGTCTCCTTGTCGCGCAGCATCCCGGTCAGCAGCACGGTTCTCTCTCTGGGCAGCCACGCGTCCGCATAGGCGCACAGCGCGCGCACACCGGGGTCGTTGTGCGCGCCGTCCAGCAGCACATGGCCGAAGTATTCAAGACGCCCGGGCCAGCGCACCTTGTCCATACCGCGACGCACAGCCTCCTGCGGCACGGCAAAGCCCCGGCGGCGCAGCACGGAAATCGCGCCCAGCGCAGCGCAGGCGTTTTCCGCCTGATGGCGGCCGCAGAGCGAGACGCGCAGCGCGCGAATCGTCTCCTCCGGCAGGCGCACGTCGAAGGTCACGGCGCGGCTCGTCTCCGTCACGTTTTCCGCATCCGGGTCGATGACGGGGATATCCAGCCCCCGCGCAGCCGCCAGCAGCACGCTGCGTGCGGCCTTCTCCTGAGGGCCGAGCACCACCGGCACGCCGCGCTTCATGATGCCCGCCTTTTCCAGCGCAATTTCCTCAATCGTGCTGCCGAGGAACTGCATGTGATCCATGCCCACCTCGGTGATGACGCTTACCAGCGGCGTGATGATGTTCGTCGGGTCGAGCCGGCCGCCGAGGCCCACCTCGATGATCGCCGCATCGACCTTCTCCATGCCGAAGGCCACGAACGCCAGCGCCGTGCCCAGCTCGAATTCCGTGATATGGATGCCGTCGCGCTCGCAGGCCTCTACCGCGGGCCAGACGTGCTCCACGAGCGCGGCCAGCTTTTCCCCCGATACGGGCACGCCGTCTATGCGGATGCGCTCGTTGTAGACCTCGATATACGGCGAGGTGTACAGCCCGGTCTTATAGCCCGCCTCGCGCAGCATCCGCTCGATCATCGCGCAGGTGGAGCCCTTGCCGTTGGTACCCGCGACGTGCACCATGCGCAGCGTGCTGTGCACATTGCCCAGCCTCGCCATCAGCGCGCGCATGTTGTCAAGGCCGCTCTTCTTCCCCGTGGGGTAGACGCTGTGGATTTTTTCGATTGCTTCCTGTTCGGTCAAGCTCATCACCCCGTTTTTTCAAAAACGCGAGCGGAGGGACGCTCCGCCCGCGTGTCTTTTTCCTTGCTTACATGCTGCGCAGATCCTCGATGCGCGCGGCGAGCTTGGCCGCCTTATCGCGCGTGACCTCCAGCTTGGCGCGCTCCTGTTCGACGAGCTGCGCCGGAGCCTTTGCGAGGAAGCCGGGATTGCTGAGCTTGCCCTCGGCGCGCGCGATGTCGCGCTGAGCGCTCTCCAGCTCCTTCGTCAGGCGCGCGATCTCCTTCTCCGCGTCCACGAGATCGCCCAGCGGGATGAACAGCTCCGCTGCCTCGCTGACCGCGGAAACCGTCTTGCCCTTGGCGGCCTCGTCCGCGCCGATGAGCTTCATTTCGCTCACCCACGCCAGGCGCTTCAAATACTCGTCCGCGCCGCGCATGGCC
The DNA here is from genome assembly GCA_022776785.1 of Clostridiales bacterium. Taxonomy (GTDB): domain Bacteria; phylum Bacillota; class Clostridia; order Christensenellales; family Aristaeellaceae; genus Ventricola. The sequence goes on from JALFHA010000106.1 coordinate 5,066, forward strand.
GTCTCCCAGCCGTCCTTCGGGCGCACGATGAGATGCGCACGCTTGCCCACAGCCACGTTCATCTCGGCGCGCAGGTTGCGCACTGCGCGGATGACGTCCATGATGCCCTCCATCTCGCGGGCAGCTTCGGGGAAAACCAGCGCCTCGTCGCGCTGCGGCCACTGCGAGAGCATGATCGTGCCCTGCGCACCGGGGATGCAGCGGTACACCGCGTCGGTGATGAACGGCATGAACGGATGCAGCAGCTTGAGCAGGCACACGAGCACATGGCGCAGCACCGCGCGGGTCGCCGCGCCGTTCTCGCCATTCAGGCTGACCTTCGCCAGCTCGATGTACCAGTCACAGAACTCGCTCCACGCGAAATCGTAGATCTTCTGCGCGGCCAGACCGAGGTCGTACTCCTCGAAGTGCGCCGTGATCTCGCGGATGGCGTCGTCAAGGCGGGTGAGAATCCACTTGTCCGCCGCGCTGAACATCTTGCCCTCGAGGCTCTCGGCCTGATCGCCCAGGTTCATGAGCACGAAGCGGCTGGCGTTCCAGATCTTGTTGGCGAAGTTGCGCGCGGATTCCACCTTGTCGGTGGAGAAGCGCATGTCGTTTCCGGGGCTGACGCCCATCACCAGCGAGAAGCGCAGCGCATCCGCGCCGTACTGGTCGATGATCTCCAACGGATCGACGCCGTTGCCCAGCGACTTGCTCATCTTGCGGCCCTGCGCGTCGCGCACGAGGCCGTGGATGAGCACGGTGTGGAACGGCGGCTCGCCCATCTGCTCGCAGCCGGAGAAGATCATCCTCGCCACCCAGAAGAAGATGATGTCATAGCCCGTCACCAGCACGCTGGTGGGATAGAAGTAATCAAGGTCGGCGGTCTTTTCCGGCCAGCCGAGCGTGGAGAACGGCCACAGCGCCGAGGAGAACCATGTGTCCAGCACGTCCTCATCCTGCTTGAGATGTGTGCAGCCGCACTTCGGGCAGACGGTCGGCGTCACGCGGGAGACGATGGTCTCGCCGCAGTCCTCGCAGTACCACGCCGGGATGCGGTGGCCCCACCAGAGCTGGCGGGAGATGCACCAGTCGCGCACGTTCTCCATCCAGTTGAGATACGTCTTGGTGAAGCGCTCCGGCACGAACTTCACACGGCCGTCCTTCACGCACTCCACGGCGGGCTTTGCCAGCGGAGCCATCTTCACAAACCACTGCTTGGAGACCATCGGCTCGATGACCGTATGGCAGCGGTAGCAGGTGCCCACTTCGTGGCGCAGCGGCTCGATCTTCTTCAGCAGCCCGAGCGCGTCCATGTCCGCGACGATGGCGCGGCGCGCCTCGGCGGCGGTCATGCCCGCATACTTGCCGCAGTCGAGCACGCGCGGCTCGCCCACGGTCGCCTTGCCGCTGTCAAAGAGCGCATCGTTCTCGACCTTCTCGGCGGGGCCGGTCATGCGGCCGTCGTAGGTCATCACGCGCACGATGGGCAGGCTGTGGCGCTGGCCCACCTCAAAGTCGTTCGGGTCGTGCGCGGGGGTGATCTTCACCACGCCGGTGCCCTTGGTCATGTCGGCGTGCTCGTCGCAGACGATGGGGATTTCGCGGTTCACCAGCGGCAGCAGCACATGGCAGCCGTGCAGGTGCGCATAGCGCGGATCCTCGGCGTTGATCGCCACGGCGGTATCGCCGAGCATCGTCTCCGGGCGGGTAGTCGCCAACTCCAGAAGCTCGCCGGTCTCCTTGACCGGGTAGAGCAGGTGCCAGAAGCTGCCCTCCTTCTCCTCATACTCCACCTCCGCGTCGGAGATGGACGTATTGCAGCAGGGGCACCAGTTCACCATGCGGTTGCCGCGGTAGATGAGCCCCTTCTCATACAGGCGATTGAAGACCTCGGTCACGGCCTGAGAGCAGCCCTCGTCCATCGTGAAGCGCTCGCGGCTCCAGTCGCAGCTGTTGCCCATGCGGCGGGTCTGGCGCACAATGCGTCCGCCGTACTCGTTCTTCCACGCCCACGCGCGCTCAAGGAAGCCCTCGCGGCCCACGTCGTCCTTCGTCAAGCCCTCCTTGCGCATCGCCTCCACGATCTTAACCTCCGTGGCGATGGAGGCGTGATCCGTGCCCGGCAGCCAGAGCGTCGGGTCGCCCTTCATGCGGTGGTAGCGAGTGAGGCTGTCCTGCATCACGCCGTCCATCGCGTGGCCCATGTGCAGCTGGCCGGTGATGTTGGGCGGCGGCATCACGATGGTGAAGGGCTTCTTGCCCTCCTCGCGGCGCGCGGTGAACGCGCCGCTCTCCTCCCACTCGCGGTACAGCTCGCCCTCGATGGCCTTCGGGTTATACACCTTGTCCATTTCCATGTTCAAAACAGTCCTTTCTGTGATATGCTTTCAGCCGTTTCCATTCCATGCTCCCCGCTCAGGGAAGGAAGATGAGCACAGCGCCGATGACGGCCATGCCCACGCCCAGCAGCTTGACCTGCGGCAGATTCTGCGGCTTGCGGCAGAGCCACTTGGCGAAATAGGTGATCAGCGCGCCCGCGATGAGCACGCACAGCCCCGGAATCATCTCCATCCTCAGGTTCAGATTCACAGCATTCCCTCCCTTGCAGCGGCCAGCGGCCGCTTCCTCTTCCGACCAGCTCCGCGTCATTCGTCGCTTCGCTTCCGAGGCCGGCTACAGAGCAATTCCCCTGCCATTCCAGAAAAAAGCAAGCGCTCCCGTCCCCGAAGGACGCAAGAGCGCTTGCGTGGTACCACCTTGTTTCGCGCCGCGCAGGCGGCGCCTCTGTGCGCTGTATCGGGCGCGCCCGCGCGGACTGGGGCCTATGCCCGTCGCCCGCGTCCCTCCAAAGCGACCTTCCGCGCGTCTCCTTCCCGGGCGGCCTTTCAGCCGGTGAGCTGCCCTCTCTGATGGGGATGCGCGCGTACTCCTCTTTTTCACAGGGAGCTGATATACGGGCATTATATCGCGGATTTCGGGGGTTGTCAACCGAAAGTTTGAAAACCGCGCTCACGGGACGCGGTATGCCGTCCCGCCAATCAGCAGGCTTTCGCCGTCAAGCCAGCGCACCTCCAGCCGCTCCGCCTGCGAGTACCTGCCCACATACAGGCGGCGTCTGCCGTCCAGCCGAAAGAGCAGCCCATCTGCGGGCGCTTTGCCCACGCTCACCAGTGTGCTGCCGCCCAGCGCGCCCTCGTCCACCAGCTCCACCCACGCGGTGCGCAGGCCGTCCAGCGAATCGAGCGTCCGAAGCATCGTCCGCTCCCCGAAATCCTCAAAGAGCGCCGCCACCGTGCAGAGCGTCAGCACCGGAAAGAGCAGCAGCGACGCCAGAATGCCCGAGAGCGTTTTCATCATCCCCTGCGACGTATACCGGCTGAACATCAGCAGCGGCCCGATGGCCGCGGCGACGAGCCCCAGCCCCATCGTGCCGCTGTCGTGAAAGCTGATGAACAGCGCGTGAAGCATGGACAGCGGCAGGGTCAGCGCGTAGGCCGCCTCCATCTCCCTCGTCTGCGGCCAGCGGGAAAGGCTTCTGAGCACGCAGGGCGCGACACTGAGCACGAGAACCAGCACCGCATACGCGGATGGATGCCGCAGCGTGAGCCGCATACCGCAAAGCGCAAAGAGCCCGCAGGCCAGCGGATAGGCGGCAAAGCAGAGCGGCGGCAGCGATGCGCAGAGCAGGCTTTTCCATCGGCTTTTCATGCGTTTCCCTCCCTGTATGCGGGCATCTTTCCCTCACCCGATGCGCGCATACAGCGCGTCGATGACGGCGGCGTCCGTATCCGGGTCAAACTTGCGCGCCCAGAGCTTGTCGCTTGCGGTCAGCATCGCCCAATCGTCCATCGTAAAGGTATGCGGCGAGCAGCCGCCGTGCTCCGTGCGCTCCCAGTCGATCAGGCGCAGGTTGTCCGTGGCAATCCTGTCCCGATACGGCGAAGCGCAGGCGAGGCACTGCAGGAACAGCTCATCCGCGGTCAGGCTGTGGTAGAAGAACCGGGCAACCTCGCGCCTTCTTTCCACCACATAGGCGGCGAGCTCATGCGCGATGGAGAACCAGTTGCCGCCGCGGCAGTAGGCAAACGGCGCGGCCTTCGTCCTGTCCACCCCCAGCGCGCGCTGCAGCTTCACGCATTCGTAGGAAATCTGCTGCGCCGCGCCGTACCAGAAGCCCCCATCCTCGCGCGGCCTGCCGATGCGGCTTTGCAGCGGATAGTAATATCGCACGCGGTCAAGCGTCGCGGCGTTGTCCGCCTCCGGCTTGATCTGCAAAAAGCTCTCCGTGCGCCCCTCAAAGAAGGCCTCGATCTCCTCCCGCCGCCTGAGCGGAATATCCACACCCGAAAGCAGATGGTAATAGTCGTAGCCGCCGCGCACAGCCTGCTCAAGCAGCAGCATTTCGCAGCGAATCTGCGTATCCGCGCCCCAGGCAATCCTGTACCGGCGGTACACATGCAGATTCCCGCTATCCTTGACCGCCCTTCTCAGGCGCTCCTCGTCAAAGCCCTTCGCCCGGCGGTCAATGTGGATATAAAAGCCCGCATTGCCGCTGTCAAGCGCGCGCACAAGCCGCTCAAGAAGCTCAAAATGCTGGTGGGCGATGATCAGATAGGCGTGCCTTTTCATCGTCGGCCTCCGGTTTCTTCCTTTGGAATCAGAGGATATACCGCTTCATGTCGGTCTTCCTGGCGTCACTATTCAGGTGCTCGCGCACATAGTCGCCGTTGATGACAACCTCCACATCCGGCATATCGCCGCCGGCATTGAAGGAGATGTCCTCGAGCATCTGCTCAAAGAGCGTGTGCAGCCTGCGCGCGCCGATGTCCTCGCCCGTCTCGTTGGCGAGCACGGCGGCGTCGGCCAGCGCGTCGAGCGCGGATTCCTCAAAGCGCAGCTTCACATGATCGACGGAGAGCAGCGCCTCATACTGGCGGGTGAGCGCGTTGTCCGTCTTGCTGAGAATCGCCTTGAAATCGTCCCTCGTGAGGGGCTTCAAATTCACGCGCACCGGGAAGCGGCCCTGCAGCTCGGGGATGAGGTCCGTCACCTTGGCGACGTGGAACGCGCCCGCCGCGATAAAGAGCATGTAGTCCGTCTTCACCACGCCGTACTTGGTGTTGACCGTGCTGCCCTCGACGATGGGCAGGATATCGCGCTGCACGCCCTCGCGGCTCACATCCGGGCCGTTGCTCGAGCGCCCGGCCACCTTGTCGATCTCGTCGATGAAGACGATGCCGTCCTGCTCGGCGCGGCGCAGCGCCTCCTCGGTCACTGCGTCCATGTCGATGAGCTTATCCTCCTCCTCGGCGATGAGCACGCGGCGGGCCTGGGCGACCTTCATGCGGCGCAGCTTCGTCTTCTTGGGCAGCATATCGCCCATCACGGAGCCGATGTTCACGCTCGCGCCGTTGATCTCCACATCCTTGGGCGCATCCTCGACCTCGATCTCGATTTCAAGCTCCTCCAGCTCCCCGCGGGAGAGCTGCGCGCGCAGCTCCTCGGCACGCCTGGCGATCTGCTGGCGCTCGCCCTCGGGCAGCGCGGGCTCCTTGGGCTTGTTGCCCAGCAGCACGTCGATGGGGTTGGCGGGCTTGCGGTTCGGGTGCAGGATGATGTCCACGATGCGCTCCTCGGCCAGCGCCGTCGCTCGCGCCTTCACGCGCTGGCTGGCCTGCTCCTTGCAGATGCGCACGCTGGCCTCCACGAGGTCGCGGATGATGCTCTCCACGTCGCGGCCGACGTAGCCGACCTCGGTGAACTTGGTCGCCTCGACCTTGACAAACGGCGCGTCCACCAGCTTGGCCAGACGGCGCGCGATCTCGGTCTTGCCCACGCCGGTGGGGCCGACCATCAGAATATTTTTGGGGACGATCTCGTCGCGGATCTCCGGCGGGAGCTGTCCGCGGCGGTAGCGGTTGCGCAGCGCGACGGCGACTGCGCGCTTGGCCTCGTCCTGGCCGATGATATAGCGATCGAGCTCGCGCACGATCTGCTTGGGTGTCAGTTCCATGGAATCACCTCTTGATTGATGAGAGTGCCCGGTGGGGCGGCACGGGTATTTTCAAAAGTAACGAGCTATGAGCGGGAAGCGTTCCAAACCGCAGGTCGAACTACCGCCCGAGGCGGCGCATCCGGGGTGCTTGAAGCTGCTTTGCGCATTCGCCGCCGTAGACCGCCTTC
>JALFHA010000128.1 GCA_022776785.1 Clostridiales bacterium
TGAAGACAACCCAATAAGAAAAGGAGGCTACAATGATGATGAAGCGCATCCTCGGTTTCCTTCTGGCCCTGTGCTTCGCGCTCACCTGCATGGGCGGCGCGCTGGCCGAGCAGGCGGAGCCTGTCCCCTATAATCCCGGCGAGATCACCAGTGCCATGTTTGAAAACCTTCCCTCCGGCACGATGAGCGCCACCGATCTGGGCATCTTCGCCATGTTTGACGAGAGCTTCTCTGAGAATACCGGCGTCGATGCCAACACGCTTGCGGCCCTCACCGAGGTGCTCGACAATGCCACGCTGCACGTGAGCGCCGGCGCGTATGACGACGGCGTGCGTATCTACCTCGCCGGTCTTTACGGCTACAGCGAGAGCGCCCTCTCTGTCGATGCGGCGCTAAACATCACCGAGGCCGGCCTGAGCGTGGAGAGCAATCTCATCGAGGGCAAGAAGGTCACCGTGACGTGGGAGACGCTGCTGCGGTTGCTCGGCGCGGACGACGAAACCATCGCGGCGCTCAAGTCCCTCACCGAGCTGACGGAGGAGGATGTCGCCTCCGCGCTCACGGTGTTGCTTGACAAGCTCTCCGCTTTTGCTGAGAAGGCCGCCGAGGTCGCCTCTCCGTATCTGGAGAAGGTGCTCGAATTCGCCGAGGGCCTGCCCGTCGAGACGCTGGAAGATGTGACCGACGACAGCGGCTATCCCGCCGCCGCGCACGTCACCGTCATCACCTGCACCGACAAGGCGATCGGCGAGCTGCTTGTCTCCCTGGCTGATCTGCTCGAGCAGGACGCTGTGCTCGCGCCGATGCTCGACCAGGCGATTGCCGGCGGTATGGACATCACGCATAACGGCGTGACCGCCACGAACACCGCGGAGGCCTGCGCGCTGCTGCGTACCGCCGTCGCGGAGGAGCTGACCGACGAGAGCCGCCCGCTCCAGCTTGTCCTCGGTGCCGATGAGAATGGTGTTCCCTCCTCTCTCACCGTGATCAAGGAGATGGAGGACGGCAAGTATGTCGCCTTTATAGCCACGCTGGCCTATGCGGACGACAACACCTTCTATTCCCTCTACCTCTCCGCCGGCACACACCTTGAAGACGGCAGCATGGAGGACGGCATTGCGATGACGCTCACCGCCGACGTCGACTCCGACGGCGCTGTGCTAGTCACCACCCAGATGCTTGGCTACATCGGCGGCGAGGTCGCCATGCAGCAGACGCAAACGGAGTCTGTCAAACTTTCCGAAGTCAACGGCATTCCCCAGCAGACGATAGACTACGCGCTGAGCCAGACGCAGGAGGGCTTGACGATGGATGTCACCATGTCCGGCGTCGCCAATCCGAACGAGGAGGGCGGCGAGACTATCGGCTACGAGGGCACCATGACGGTCACTGCGGATGACTCGACGGTCGCGACCGACTTCGCCTATGTCATCATTTCCGGGATCATCGAGGATGAACCCACGGCGAGCATGGTGCTCTCCATGAGCACGCCGGACGCCGGCCTTGACCAGTACGGCATTGCGGCGGACTGCTACACCTACGCGTACGACCCGGCGACGACTGCCGCGCTCGAGGAATACGCGCTGGACACCATCACCTCCGATGACATGGATGTGCTGACGACGCAGGCCTCCACCGCCCTGCAGGATCTTCTCACCAAGCTGATGCAGGCTCTGCCCGAGGCGTTTGTCGCCATGATGAGCGAGTAACCCCTTCACATCCCCCGGCTCTCCCGCAAGGGAGAGCCTTTTTTGACGCCCTTCGCTTTGCGCAGCGCAACCAAAACGAACAGACCTCGCCCGGAAATGCCGCTTTTCCTCGCTGGCGCACGCCTGCCTTCTCTGCTACAATAGGCGTGTGGAAACCAAACCGAACAGGAGTGAGAAAAGTGAGTATTCTTAGTAGCAACCTTCTGTCCCTGCGCAGGCTCCGCCAGCTCACGCAGGAGCAGGCCGCCGAGCGCGTGGGCGTGACGCGGCAGGCGCTTGCCAAGTGGGAAAGCGGCGAGACGCTGCCCGACGTGGAGCGCTGCCGCCTGCTCTCGCAGCTCTACGGTGTGACACTGGATGCGCTGGTGAGCGACGCAGGCCCCTCAGATCTGCCCCCGCCGTCGCGGGGCAAGCACATCTTTGGCGTGGTGCGGGTCGGCGACAAGGGGCAGATCGTCATTCCCCAGCAAGCGCGCAAGGTGTTTAACATCGTCCCGGGCGATATGCTGGTCGTGCTCGGCGACGAGGCGCAGGGGTTGGCGCTGATCCGCGAAAGCGATCTGCTGGCTCTGGCGCAGGCTGTTCGCAGCTGCCCGCACGAGGGAGGTGCAGGCGCATGAGACGGCCCTTTCTGGATAACGCGCGCGGCGTGCTGGTGCTGCTTGTCGTCCTCTATCACGCCGTCTACCTGCTCAACGGCGTGGGCGTCATCAGCAACGTCGCCATTGCGGGCATCCCGCCGCTCGACGCGCTGCTGTACGTCTGCTACCCGTGGTTCATGGTCTGCCTGTTTGCCATCGCGGGCGCGAGCGCGCGCTATGCGCTGGAGCGGCAGAGCGGCCGCACCTTTCTGCGCGCCAAGCTGCGGCGCGTGCTGCTGCCCTCCATCGCAGGCGTCTTCCTGCTGGGCTGGGTGAGCGGGCTCGTCACGCTGCAATATGCCCCCGGCATGTTCGGGGAGCAGCCGGAGGCCATCCCCCTGCCGGTGCGCTATCTCATCCTCTGCATGATGGGCATCGGAGCGCTCTGGTTTCTGCACGAGCTGTTCCTGTGCGACCTCCTGCTGCTGCTCGTGCGCCGCATCGACAGGCGCGACGCGCTGGGGCGGCTGGGCGCGCGGGCCAATCTGCCCATGCTCCTTCTGCTGGCTCTGCCCATCTGGGCGAGCGCGCAGGTGCTCAACACGCCGGGCATCGAGGTCTATCGCTGCGGTATCTATCCGCTCTCCTTCCTGCTGGGCTATGCCGTGCTCGCGCACGAGGCGGTGCAGGCGCATCTGGCGCGCGTTGCCCCCGCGCTGCTGGCCGCGGCGCTGGCGCTGTGCGCCGTCTTCACGCTCCGCCATTGGGGCGAGAATTATGCTGCCATGCCCGTGCTGCGCGAGCTGCTCACCAACCTCTGCGCATGGGTGGGCACGCTGGCCGTTTTCGCCTGCTTCAAGCGCTGGGGCGACCGGGAAACGCGCTTCACCCGCCGGATGCGCCGCGACGGCTTTGCCGTCTTCGTGCTCCATCTTCCGCTGATGACCGCCTGCGCGTGGGCGCTCGACCGGCTTATCCATCTGCCCGGCGCGGCGATTGAGCTGCTGCTGCCCGTGTGCGCCGCGCTGCTTCTTCCGCCGCTCACAGCGCTCATCCGCAGAATTCCCCCGCTGCGCAGGCTGATTCTTGGGGAATGACGCGCGGCAGTTCTCTTCCCAAAGTCGTCAAAAGGGCGGTCTCCTTTTCCGGAGGCCGCCCTTTTGTTCTGCGGATAGATCAATGGGATGGGTGTTTTTTACTTCGCGTTCGCGGCAGCCTTCTCAAGCGCCTTGAGCTGCGCGCTGATATGCACGGTGCAGCCGCTCACCAGGTCGGCGTCAGTCGCCTTGCCGGACTCATCCAGCGGCGTGGCGAGAACCTCCTCGACGGTCTTGCCGATGCACCACTGCTCCAGAGCGGTCATCTGCTCGTACCACTCCAGACCGATGGACGAGGCCTTCTTCATGCCGTAGCCCTCCTTGAGCTCCACCTTGGACTGCGGCTCAGCAGTCTCCTCGCCGGAGACGGCGCCGGTGGCATCATAGGCAGCGCTGGACTGCACCACATCAAAGCTGATGGACACAATCCTGCCCTCGTCGTCAAGCTCGACGGCGCACATGGTCGTATCCACGCTCACAGAGCCGGCCTTGTCGGCCGTCGCGGCGGTATTGCTCACCTCGGTCACAGAGCCAAGGCCAGTCGCAGCCATCGCACCGGCGGAAACAGACAGCATCAGGGCCGCCATCACGGCGGCAGACAGAATCTTCTTCATCGCACATTCTCCTGTTCTAAAGCATACGCGCGCCCTCCGCAGACAATCCGCGCGCTTGTCCCATTATAATCAAGCTCTGTGAATGAATTGTGACATGTTTGTGAAACCAAACAGATGCTGCTGCCAATTTCTTCAAAACATCTATGCGGGCAGTGCCCGCTCCCACTTCCGACCCGCTCTGTATTCTCCGTCCCTTTTCCTTCGAGGCCGATGTAGCACAATGTCCTACAGACTCATACTATTTTGCGGCTAAAATCTAGCTTTGCAGAATCAGCCCCGTTTCAATCGTAGGATGCTTCGCATCCTGCTCTGAAACTGCTTTTTCTTTTGAACAATAAGGGAACATTGGGCTGCCGCCCAAACCTGCTTGAG
>JALFHA010000147.1 GCA_022776785.1 Clostridiales bacterium
GGCTTGACCTTCTGCATGATGTCGCGCCCGGCCATGTAGCCCGCGTGCATATCCGGGAAGAGGAACGCGCGGAACTGGCGGTCCTCCGGCTGCTCGTAGAGCTTGAAGGTCGCCTTGGTGATGACGCCCAGCGTGCCCTCCGAGCCGATGAAGATCTGGTTGAGATCAGGGCCGGCCGCGTGCTTGGGCACGGGCAGCGTATTGATGATGTCGCCGTTGGGCAGCACGACCTCCATGGAGATGCACTGGTCGTCGATCTTGCCGTACTTGGTGGACATGATGCCGATGCCGCGGTGGCCGAGCGCGCCGCCGATGGTGCCGCAGGTCAGGCAGGAGGGGATGTGCTGGCAGGAGTAGCCCTTCTCGTTGGCATACCACTCAAGCTGCTGGAAGATCATGCCAGCCTCGGCGGTGATGGTGCGGCTCACCTCGTCGATCTCGATGAGGCGGTTCATGCGCTTCATGTCCATCATGATGCCGCCGCTCATGGGCAGCGCGCCACCCTGCGAGCCGGAGCCGCCGCCCCAGATGTGCACAGGAATCTTGTAGTAGTTAGCAATCTTGAGGATTTTGGAGACCTCCTGCGCGCTGCCCGGGCGGACGATCCAGTCCGGCATCGGCGGCACCTGTCCGCGATCCTCCCACATGCGGCCGACCCAGAAGTAGTCCACGCCGTAGGTCGCCCTGTCGCTGTTTTCGATGGAAACGTTGTCATATCCGCCCACGGCGTCCGCGAGCTCATCGAGGATCATGCCGGGCATAAAGGCTTTGAGTTCCATGTGCATTCTCCTTACCTGTCGTCATATCTGATTTCATAGTTCTCGCCGTGCAGGCCGGGATACGCGCCGCGCTGCACAGCCGGGGCCTCGGGATGGGCGATGAGCCACTTGTCCCTCGCCCAGAGCAGGCGGCCCTCCCCCTCAGCATCGCGCGGATGCTCCAGCGGCTTGTTCGTGCCGCGCGGCAGGATGACGATGCTCATAAAGCCCTCGTCGCTCACCTGACAGGGGCAGAAGTGCAGCGTCGTGGCATACACCTCGATGACCGCCCCCGCGGGGACATAGAACGCCGCGATCTTGCCCGCCGCAAGCTCGCCATTCTCCAGCTCCTGCTGGGCGGCGAGCAGCAGCACCATGTCCGTCACGGCGACGTTGTGCTCGCTTGCGCGGTGGTATTCCAGACAGTTCAGCCTGCTGTTGTAGCCCCAGCAGCAGCCGATCTGGCAGCTTCCCTCGCCGCGCAGGCTGCGCGCCACAGGCTCAAACAGCTCGGGCGTCTCCAGCTCGGGCAGGTCAGTCACATAGCGGCTGCCGCTTTCGGGCATCTGCACGGCCCGGCGGCAGGCGTCGATGAGCCCCTGCGCGGGGTAGTCGATCACCCGTCCAAAGCGGCGGAAGGCCGCGTCCTCAATGGAATAAAACGGCAGTTCAGGATTGAGCCTTCTCAGTTTTTCCAGCATATGCGCGCCTCCCCGTCACACTGCCGCGCCGCGCTGCGCGAGGAACTCGCGGCACTCCGCGTCGTTGGCCATACCCAGCCGCGCACCCAGCCGCGTGCACTTGATGGCCGCCGCCGCGCTGGCATAGCGGCACGCTGCGTCCGTATCCATGCCCTTGAGCACCCCCGCGAGGAATGCCCCGTGGAAGGTGTCGCCGCAGCCGTTGGAATCGACCACCTGCACGGGATAGCAGGCGTAGCGGCGCATCCCCTGTCCGTCGAGAATCAGGCCGCCGCGGCTGCCCTGCGTGACGATGACCACCTGCGGGCGGTACTGCTCCATCAGCGTGCGCGCCGCACTCTCCGCATCCGGCGCGCCGGTCAGCTTGAGCGCAAATTCCTCGGAGGGAATCAGGTGCGTCACATGCGGCAGCAGGTTTTCAATGCCGGGATACACGCCGCCCGCGTCATAGAACACCGGAATGCCCTGCGTGCGGCACAGCTTCGCGGCGAACACCGCCGCGTCGGTCATGTGCCCGTCCAGATGGAGCGCGCGCGTGTGCGTCAGCGCCTGCGTGTTCAGCAGCTCCGGCCTGGGCGGCTTCACCGTGCCGGGATTCCAGATGCAGGTGCGGCTGGCCGTCTTCTGGTTGAGCAGCACCGTAGAATGGAAGGACACCGCGCCATGCTCGACCCGCACGTTGGAGGTATCCACACCCCAACGGTTCAGGTCGTCGAGCATATACCGGCCAAAGGTGTCGTCGCCGATGGTGCCCATGTACGCCGCGGACAGCCCCAGCCGCGAGGCCGCCACCAGCGCCGTGGCGCAGGGGCCGCCGCCCTGTATGCGCGTCTCCAGCCCGCGCAGCTTGGTATCCTCCTTGGGATATTTGTCGATCACCATCAGCGTGTCGTAGACGGTTGAGCCGATGCCGATGACGTCAAACTCAGGCATGGTTGCTCCCCTCCGCGCCGAGCAGGCGAATCTTCTCGATGGCAAAGCGCTTGACGGCCTGCACGGGCTCCTTCATGAACGTATCCACGCCGATGATGGCGGGATCGACCAGCCGCACCGCGTCGAGGAACGACATGCACACGTCCGTGCCGAAGTTCACCTTGCGGATGCCCGCGGCCACCGCCGCGCGGATCTGGTCGTCCGGCACGCCGCTGCCGCCGTGCAGCACCAGCGCCGCGGGAATGGCCTCGTGCAGCTCGCGGATTCTGTCGATGGCGAGCACGGGCGCCTGCTTGTAGTGGCCGTGCGCCGTGCCCACGGCGACCGCCAGCGCGTCCACGCCGGTCCTTTCGCAGTAGCGCAGCGCCTCGTCCACCTGCGTGTAATCGGTCGGCACACCGTCCTTGGCAAAGCCAATGTGCCCCAGCTCACCCTCGACGCTGATGCCCAGATCGTGCGCGAAATGCGTGACGCGCTCAAGCACCGCGGCGTTCTCGTCAAACGGCAGCGCGCTCGCGTCGCGCATGACGCTCGTGCAGCCCCAGCGGATGGCGCGGGTCACGGCCTCGTCACAGCTGCCGTGATCCAGATGGAAGCAGATCTTCGCCTTGGAGCGGTGCGCCGCATCCACGATGGACGGCGCGATGAACTCCGCCTCCTCGCTCATGAACAATCGGCTGTACATCTGCACGATGATGCAGGCGTCCGCCTCCTCTGCGGCCTTGAACATGCCCAGCGCCGTCTCGCCGTTGTATACGTTGAAGGCCGGTATCGCGCAGCCCTTGCGCTCGGCAATCTCAAGAAGCTCGTTCATATTGGTCAGCATGGTGTTTTTTCCTCCTTGTCCTTCCCCGCTCCGCCCGTCCGGCGGCAAGCGGTCGCGTTCGTTATTCCTTCACGATGTCCGGCTCAAGCGCCGGAACGTATTTGCAGAATTCCCGCAGTTCCTGCGTGTAGTCGCCCTCAATTTCCGCCATGTGGTGGATATACGGGCCCTCGACCAGCCTGCGCTCCCACGCGTCGAGGTTGTCGAATTTCGCCCACAGGTATGTGCCGAAGGTGTAGGGGCCCTCCATCGTCTCACAGGTGCCGTTGAGCAGCGAGTCGCGGCCGCCGTCCTGATCGAAGCGCGCCACGGTGTACTGCCCATCCTTGACCTGGAACCACTGGCGCATGTTGACGTTCTTGCAGGGGCAGCCCTCCTTCTTGAGGCTGTAGGCGAACGGCCCGCAGTGCCAGAGCAGCTGTCCGTTGGGATCGTCGGGGTGGCGCACGGTGAACTCGCCGAAGAACGGCACGCTCTTGCCCAGCGACGCGCAGGAGAGCAGAGCCATCGTGATGGCGCCGTGCAGATCGCTCTCGCAGGCGACGATGTAGCCCATGTCCGCCAGCACGCTGTAGGCCGTGCACGGCATCGCGCCCACGCCAAGCTGCATGGCCGTCCAGCACTCCGCCGACACCACATCGACGTTGTATTCCTTGAACACCCACTGATACAGCAGCACAAAGGCGTAGACCTTCTTGAGCAGCGGTGGGGTGAGCTCATCCATCTCATAGCGGGAGAGCAGGAGCTTTGCGCCCTCGGTAAGCTCCGCGTCGCACTCCTTGAGGATCTTGTTGTACTTGTCGATGATGACCGCGAGATTGACCGGGATGATCTGCAGCCCGAACTTCTCCATCAACTCGCCCTCGTTGAAGATGACGGAGCAGAACGGCTTGGGCCTCATGCCCACCTGCGCGATGCGCATCCCGCGGAAATTCTTCACCATGCAGCTCACGGAGATGAACCGCCGCAGACCCTCGGCAAAGGCCTCGTCCTCCACGCGGCAGGTCTTGATAAACGAGAACGGGATATGGAAGCGCTGCATCTGGCGGCTCACGCCGAAGATGCCGCACTGGCTGTCCGTGTAGCGCATCCCGTCCGGCTCAAAAACATCGTCCAGCGGCGCCCAGATGCACACCGGCTTGCCCAGACCGCGCGCAACCTGCGCCGCGATTTCCTCATTGCCGAAGTTGCAGTTGATGATGAGCACCGCGTCCACCTTCTCGCGGCTGAAGCGCTCGATGACCTTCTCCGCGTCCGCATCGCAGTACATCACGTCCACGGGATTGATGCCCTTGAGATCGACGAAGGAGACGTTTTCCCCCGCGAATTGCTCCTCGATGTAGCGCACAATGCGATGGCCGCGCTCCTCCGCCTTTTCCCAGTTGAAGATGCCCGGGCGCGGGGTGACGTCGCGCCGCATGGGCGCAAGACCGATTTTCACATGGTAATCAAGCATATTGCAGTACCTCCGCTTTCTGTTCTGACCGGCGTCTTTTTTGTCTCTTTTGTCCATCAAATCCGAATGTCTTTCACCCAAACGGACGAATTCACGAAAATCTTTTTCATTTGATAGCTGTATTTTAGAGAAAACTTTTTTCTCTGTCAAGCGTTTCTGAAGCTTAATATATCAAAAGCATAAATCGGTATATCCCGCCGGTTTTCCCTCCCCTTGCGCTTTTTGAGGCGCCATGCTATACTTGCAAATATCAAGCGGCTTCGGCCAGCCTGCAAGGAGGGAAGGCCCATGCAAAAGCGCGAGGGGGATTCGGCGCTGCTGCTCAAGCTGCGCGCCTGCCTGCCGGAAATGAGCCGCGCCGAGGCGCGCATCGCCCAGAATATCC
>JALFHA010000150.1 GCA_022776785.1 Clostridiales bacterium
ATGAACATTTCGCCCGGGCCAAACTTCATCGCCATGTCCGCGATGAGCGGGGAGAGGAAGGTCATTACCAGCGCGCCGATGACGCCGCCGCAGAAGGAGGAGAACATGGCGACGGAGAGCGCCTTGCCCGCCTGGCCCTTCTGGCACATCGGGTAGCCGTCCAGCAGGGTTGCGGCGGCCGCCGGGGTGCCCGGCGCGTGGATCAGGATGGCGGAGATCGAGCCGCCGTACATGCCGCCGCAGTAGATGCCCAGCAGCAGGCCGATGGACGGGATCAGATCCATGCCGAAGGAGAAGGGGATGAGCAGGGCCACGCCCATGGTGGCCGTCATGCCCGGGATGGCGCCCAGCAGAACGCCGCCGGCCGCGCCAAGGAAGGTCATCAGGATGACCTGAAGGCTGCCAAAGACAGTGCCGTAGCTTTCAAAGAGCAAGCTCCAATTCATACAGACGCCTCCTTTCTCAAATCATGTCCACGAGATTGCGCAGGAACTGGAGCACGCCCATGGGGATGTTCACAGTCAGCACCTTGTAGAAGATCAGCCACATGACCAGCGGCACGAGGATGGAGACCAGCACGATCTGCAGCCAGTTGCGCTTGCCGATGAGGACCATGATCGCCGCGGAGACGATGGCGGAGACGAGCACATAGCCCAGCGCCTTGAACGCCGCCACGAAGAAGATGCACAGCACGATGACGGCCACGCCGGCCAGCACACCCCTGTCCTTGAAGACGTTGATGCTGGCGGCAGGCTCGGCGAGGGGATCATTCTCCTTCATCGTGGAGAGCTTGATGACAGACTGGACGAACAGGATGATCGAGAAGATCAGCAGCCCCACCGTCATGATCTGCGGGAAGAGCGCAGGCTGGACGTAGGTGTTCCTGACCTCCTGGAAGCCGTAGGTCTGCATCAGCGCCCATGCGCCGAAGACGATGAAGATGATCGAAGCAACCAGATTGGCGAAGGCCTGCGTATGGGTTTTCTTCGTCATTTGAAATCACATCCTTATTCCATCAGGAGGGTGTTGGGGAAGCCGAACTGAAAAAATGGGCAGGCGGGAGCCTGCCCATCCGGGTTCAGCAAGAGCGAAGGATTACAGGCCGAGAACAGCCATCGCCTCGCCGACGTCGGTCAGGCTCTGCGCGAGGAACGCGGTGTAGTCCTCAGCGTTCAGGTAGGAGATCGCCTGTCCGTTGTTGTTCATGAACTCGACGAAATCGGGATCAGCAATCGCAGCCTCGCAGGCGGCAACCAGCTTCGCCTTCACGTCGTCAGACACGCCCTTGGGGATAGCCATGCCGCGCTGGGTGAAGTAGGTGATGTCGTAGCCCTGCTCCTGGCAGGTGGGCACGTCCGGGAACAGCGCGTTGCGCTGGGTATCCATGACGCCCAGGCACACCAGGTGGCCGGACTCGATGAAGCTGCGCGCCTCAGCCAGAGAAACGGTCACGCCCTGGATGAAGCCGGAAGCGGCGTTCTGCACGGCAGTGGCAGCGCCTTCCTGATAGGTGATCATCTGCAGCTCGATGCCCGCAGCGTTCATCAGGTAGCCGCCGGCGATGTGCCAGACGGAGGCGTTGGAGGAGCCGCCCATCTGAACCTCGCCCGGATGCGCCTTGCAGTAGTCGATGAAGGTGGCCAGATCGGAGATGCCGTTGGCCTTGGCCCAATCGGCGTTGACGGTGATCGCAGCGGCGTCGGTGTTGACGCGGCAGAGCGGATCATAGTCCTCGTAGGTGATCTGGGAGGTGCCCAGATGCTTGTAGGTGGACAGCTCGAAGGTGATCATGCCCATCGTGTAGCCGTCGGGGTCAGCATCCGCAATCGCCTGATGGCCGATGATTCCGCCGCCGCCGGTGCGGTTGTCGACAGTGAGGGTGACGCCGAGCTGCTTGCTCAGGGCCTCACAGAAAGCGCGCAGGCAGGCATCGGTGCCGCCGCCGGCGCCCCACGGACAGATGACGGAAATGCCCTTGGACGGATACTCCGCCGCGGACGCGACAGTCGCCATGCCGCAAACGAGCACGAGGGCGACCATCAGAGCCAGAAGCTTCTTCATAGGTTTTTCCTCCTCGAATTTTGCCCGGCATGGAGCCAAACCCTCCATAACCGGAACTTTATGGACAGTATAGCATGACAGTGGTCTGATGTCAACCAAATTTCACAGGGAAGTGGATTTTGTTCTATACATGGTGCATAACAAAAAATGCTGAAATCTCAGGAATTCTGCTCTCGTATGGTGAAATTGCATGGGGAACGCGTGAAAAAATCTGAACGGCCGCATCTGACAAACTGTCTGCCAGCGAGAGGGGACAGGGCAGCAGCGCAGCCGTGCCGGAAACGCGCGCGATACCGGGAGAGCGCGGGAGGAAAAGGAAGCGGCGTGATGACGGCTGCAAGCCCTCCGAAGGGCTGAAAATCCTGCCGCTCTGCGCCCAGAACCGGGCCTTGCGGAAAAATCTGTATAACAAAAAAGCCACAGGATAACCTGTGGCTTGTGGCACCTCCAATGGGAATCGAACCCATGATTTTGCCTTGAGAGGGCAACGTCTTAACCGCTTGACCATGGAGGCAACTGGCTGGGGAACTAGGATTCGAACCTAGACAATACGAGTCAGAGTCGTAGGTGCTGCCGTTACACAATTCCCCAATGTCTTGCGCGAGCGCTTCAACATGAGATATTATATCCTATCCGTGCGGGCTTGTCAATCCCTTTTTTCGACTTTTCTGCGCACTAGCGCAGATTATATGAGAATCAGCGCGTGTCCGCCGCCGAAAACCGCGAATGCCGCGCGGATGAGCGCGACAGCCAGCGCGCCGCTGCCCACGCACAGCGCCAGCAGACCCGTGCAGGTGCGCGCGACGGCGGCGGCTCCCCGGCGGGAACCATCCAGAAGCGGGTAGGGGTACGGGCTGTCCGTTCCGGGACGGTTGTCGCCCCGGCGGGCGC
>JALFHA010000186.1 GCA_022776785.1 Clostridiales bacterium
GCCTGATGGCGGGCGCACAGCTCGGGCCGGGGCGTTCAGAAATCTGAACGGCCAGTGGCCGCTTGCGCTTCAGACCGGCGATGCGCTTTCTGCCGGTCAGCTTGCGAGAATGGCTTTGGTGCATTTTTTGACAGGAGAGCAAGGAAGGCGGTGACGCAGTGCAGGGGCTTCTGCTGACGTTGCTGTGCGCCTTCGCGGTGGGCTGGCTGCTCGACCGCTTTCACATGCCGGGCGGCATGATGGTCGGCGCGGTGATCGGCGCGTGCGCGCTGGAGGTTGCAACCGGCGGCGCATGGATGCCGCCCGCGGCCAAGACCGCCGCGCAGATCATCGCCGGGGCGTTTATCGGCTCGGGCATCAAGCGCGAGGACGTGCGCGAGATGCGCACCATCGCAAAGCCCGCGCTGATCCTGCTGCCGTGTCTGCTGGCGGTCAACATCACCGCCGGCTTCCTCGTCTACAAGACCAGCGGCATGGACGTGATGACCTCGCTGATGTGCTGCACGCCCGGCGGCATCAGCGATATCCCGATGATCGCCGCCGACATGGGCGCAGATCCGTCCTGCGTGGTGGTGATGCAGTTCGTGCGGCTGATTCTGGGCATCGGCGTGTTCCCACTGATGATCCGCTTTGTGACGGGCGGCGGCGGCGACGAGCAGGCTGCCGTCCGTGCCAAGCAAAAGAAGCGCTACGAGCCCGTGCCCGTGCTGCTGACCCTTGCCGTGGCGACGGTCTGCGGCCTGATCGGCAAGGCATCGCCCGTGCCAGCGGGCACGATGGGCTTTGCGACGCTGGGCAGCATCATCTTTGCGTGCGTCTATCCGAAGGCGCAGATGCCCCGCGTGCTCAGAAAGGGTGCGCAGCTCCTCTCCGGCGCGTATGTCGGGGCGAGCGTGGGGATGGCGCAGCTTCTCCAGCTGAGCAGGCTGGGCGTGCCCGTGCTCATCCTCATCGCGGCATACACGATTGCGTGCTTTGTCATCGGCGCCCTGCTCACGCGGGCGGGCTGCTTTGACCGCGCGGAGGGAATGCTGGCCGCTACGCCCGCTGGAGCGAGCGACATGGCGCTCATCAGCGCCGACCTTGGCGTGAGCAACGCCAAGCTGATCGTTTTGCAGGTGCTGCGGCTGATTACCGTGGTTCTGATATTCCCAACCATCCTGAGCTTTGTCGCCGCGCTGATCGCCTGACGCGCGGAAAACGAAAGAAAGGAAGGCACTTCTATGCAGATTGAAAACAATGCGATGGCGGGTACGCTGGAGTCCAGCGACGCCCTCGTGACGGTTGAGCCCGGGGATTCCGGCATCGAGCTGGAGATCACCTCGAGCGTGATGAACCAATACGGCCGCCAGATTCGCGCCACCGTGCTGGACACGCTGGGCCGCCTTGGCGTGACGAGCGGCCATGTGACGGTTGTGGACAAGGGCGCGCTCGACTGCACGCTCAAGGCGCGCGTGGAGTGTGCCGTGTTCAGGAGCTGCGGACAGAGCGCCGCGGGCGTGCCGTGGGGAGGTGTCATCAAGTGATTGCAAGACCCAAGCCTGAGCGCTTCCGCCTGCGCCGCACGATGATGTTCATGAACGCGCAGAAGCCGGGCCTCATTAAGGACGCCTACATCTATGGCTGCGACTCGATCATGCTCGATCTGGAGGATGCGGTTGCGGAGAACCAGAAGGACGCGGCGCGCTTTTCCCTCTATCACGCGCTGACGACGATTGACTACGGTAGCACGGAGGTCATCGTGCGCATCAACGGCCTGGACACGCCGCACTGGCAGGAGGATATCCGCGTGTGCGTCGCGGGTGGCGCGGACGGCATCCGCATCGCCAAGTGCGAGAGCGCGCAGGACGTCAAAACGGTCGAGGCGCATGTGGAGGCCGCCGAGCGCGAGTTCGGCGTGGAGGTCGGCCGCACGCTGCTCATGGCCGCGCTGGAGAGCCCGAAGGGCATCCTCAACGCCTACGAAATCTGCTCCGCGAGCGACCGCCTCTTCGGCGTGGCGATCTCCGGCGGCGATTTCCGCAAGTGTATGCAGACCAAGTTCCAAAAGGACGGCATCGACATGCTGGCTGCGCGCGGGCATATGCTCATGGCGGCGCGCGCCGCGGGCGTGCAGTGCTTTGACACGGTGTTCACCGACCTTGACGACAGCGAGGGCTTTGAGGCCGAGGTCCGCCAGAACAAGGCGATGGGCTTTGACGGCAAGAGCCTGATTAACCCCAAGCAGATTCGGCTGGTGCACGAGATCTTTGCACCGACCGAAAAGGAGGTCATGCAGGCGGAGGCGATGGTCCGCGCCTTCCGCGAGGCTGCCGCCGCCGGCATCGGCGTGTTCACGGTGAACGGCAAGATGGTGGACGTGGCCTTTATTCCGGGCGCAGAGCGGACGCTGAGGCTGGCCAAGGCCTGCGGGATGTACGAGGGGGATCTGGTATGAAAAACGCTGTTGGACGCGAAATCCCGGACGAGCTGCTGGTGGGCGGCAAGGAGGTCTACCAGGGCAAGAACTACATGGACGGCAAGTACGTCAAAAAGGCGTCTCCCTGCACCCGCCGCTATGAGAAGCCGCAGGAGAGCAAGATCGTGGAGACGCTCGCGGACGCCCTGCGCCAGTGCGGCGCGCGCGACGGCATGACGTTCTCCTTCCATCACCACCTGCGCAACGGCGACTATGTGGTGAACATGGTGATGAAGGCCGCCATCGAGGAGCTGGGCCTCAAGGACCTGACGATTGCGGCCACGTCGCTGGGCGAGGCGCACGATCCCATCGCCGACTACATCGAGCAGGGCAAGGTCATCGGCATCCAGACCAGCGGCATCCGCGGCCGGATGGGAGAGGTCGTTTCCCACGGTAAGCTCAAGACCCCGGCTATCATCCGCAGCCACGGCGGCCGCCCGCGCGCCATCGAGGCGGGCGAGGTGCATATTGACATCGCGTTCGTCGCCGCGCCGACCTCCGACTGTGTGGGCAACTGCCGCGGCATCGGCGGCAAGAGCAACTGCGGCTCGCTCGGCTACGCGATGACCGACGCCAAGTACGCCGACCACGTCGTCGTGGTGACGGACTGCCTCGTCGATTTCCCGAACATGCCCGCCTCCGTCGAGGCGATTGACGTGGACGCGGTGGTCGTGGTGGACTCCATCGGCAACCCGAAGAAGATCGCCTCCGCCGCGGCGCGCATCAGCCAGAACCCGCGCGACCTCATGATGGCCGAGAACGTGGCGAAGGTCATCGCCTCCACGCCGTACTTCAAGGAGGGCTTCTCCTTCCAGACGGGCGTCGGCGGCCCGAGCCTCGCGGCGAACCTCTTCCTCGAGAAGTACATGGACGAGCGCGGCATCAAAATGGGCTGGGCCATCGGCGGCATCTGCGGCCCGATGGTCGAGCTGCTCAAGAAGGGCAAGGTCGGCAAGGTCATCGACGTGCAGGACTTCGACCTCGACGCAGTGAACTCCATCAACCAGACGCCGGGGCACTTCGAGATGAGCGCCAGCCAGTACGCCAACCCGGCGAACAAGGGCGCGTTCGTCAACAAGCTCGACTTCGTGGTGCTCGCGGCGCTGGAGATTGACACGGCCTTCAACGTCAACGTGCTCACCGGCTCGGACGGCGTGCTGCGCGGCGCGCCCGGCGGACATCCCGATACCGCCGCGGGCAGCAAGGTCTGCATCATCGTCACGCCGCTGGTGCGCGGTCGCATGGCGACTGTGTGCGAGCATGTCGTCACCGTCACCACCCCCGGCGACTGCGTGGATGTGCTGGTGACAGACTAC
>JALFHA010000154.1 GCA_022776785.1 Clostridiales bacterium
AACAAGATGGGCGGCTGACACTTTTTATTCCGGGTGCATAACCCAAAAGCGGCCTCGTCAGACCGTATCCATCTCATTATAATAAAAACAAGCACAACCCCTATCTGGTTTGATAGAGTTTGTGCTTTAATAGTACCAAACAGCGGGCCGCGGAAAAGCGGCCCGCTGTTTGCGTCACACGGAATAGATGCTGCCTGCTCCGGAGGGCGGCGCGGCCAGCGTCACGGCAGCGCATCCACGACGACGATCTGGGAGCGCAGCATCCCCATCCAGCAGGAGAAGGGAATTGTCCCCGTCTGCGTCGGGGTGAAGACGATGAGGTTGTCCCCCACGGAGAGCGGGATATCCATGTCAAACTCGGGAATGAGAATTTCCCAGTTGCAGCCGATGAGCTTGTCCTCCTGCGCGTGGAGCGTCCAGTAGACGGGCACCCCGGCCTGCACGGTGAAGGAGGGATAGCCGGTCCAGTCGAGCTCGGTCGTCACGGTCTGATAGCTTCCGTCGGGGGAGAGCTCCGCAACGGCGTCCATCTCCACCACGGCGACAGGGGCCTTGCCCACCAGCGCGAGGCCGCTGGAGAGCATGTTGAAACCCATCACCAGAATCAGCGCGGCGCTGAGCAGGTGCATCGGCTTGCGGAAGCGCTGATTCAGCCGGCCGCCCAGCAGGCCGAAGCCCAGCATGAGCGGAACCGTGCCCAGCGAAAACGCCGCCATCGACAGCCCGCCCATGACGGGGGTGCCGGTGGAGAGGGCAAAGAGCTGCATCGATTGCAGCGGCCCGCAGGGCATCAGGCCGTTGGCCAGGCCGATGACGAGGGAGGAGCTCCCGTGCTTGCCGGAGAGCAGGCGCGTCCGCCACGAATCGGGCAGGCGGATGCTGAAGCGCTGAAGGATGGAGAACGCTCCCGAGAGGTTCAGCGCCATGACGATCATGAAGACGGCGGCGGCGATCTGGATGACGGCCTTCGCGGCGCTGCTCAGGCTGAAGACGGAGCCCAGCGCGCCCGCGATGCAGCCCACCGCCGTGTAGGAAATCACCCGGCCGAGGTTGTAGAGCAGGCTACCGCGCAGGATGCTCCGCCGGTTTTTCGCGGAAAGGCTGCTCTCCGAGAGCGCAATGCCGCCGCACATGGCGACGCAGTGGACGGAGGTCATCATGCCGACGAGGAACACCGCGCCAAGCCCCATCCCGGCCTTGACGGTGGGAAAGCTGTTTAGCCAGCGTGCAGCGGGTGTCTTGGTGGCCAGCAGGTAGAGCGCGGCGCACAGCACAAGCGCCGCGAGCAGCTTTGCCGCTTCCACAAGGGGGCTGGCTTTGGCGCTCAGGTCGTAGCCCTCCGCCTGAAGCCGGGCGCGGATGGTCTCAAGCGGCAGGACGTCCGCGTCCCACCGGGCGCTGAGCGTGCTGCGCGCATAGTCTGCGCTTGGCTCTCTGAGCCCTTTGAGGCCAGAGACGGCGCGCACGACGGCGCGCTCGCAGTGGACGCAGTGCATCCCGCTGACATGCCATGTGGTTTTTTGAAAGCTCATAGGCCCTTCTTCCAGTTTTTGAACTGCCCGGCCATCGCGGAGACGGTCTCGCCGGAGATGAAAATCTGCTCGCCGGAGACGGTGTAATCGTCAAAGGACCACGGGTAGCAGCCCAGACCGCTTCCTCCGACCGCGTCGGGAGAAAATGAGTTGCCGCAATTCTGGCAGACGAGATAGCCCCTGTCCAGATCAAAATAGGCGAGGGGAGAGCCTGCGCAGACGCGGCAGGTGTTCCACGCGAGGCGGGGCGCGCCGGTTTCGTCGATGCGCGCCAGAAGCTGCATGGGCGTATCGCCTGACTGGACGTCGATAAAGGAAATTTCCCCGCTCAGGTCGGAAAGACTGAGGATCACGGTGTCGCCGGGCGCGGCGGAGGCAGCGTCACCGGCGGATGGGGCGGCTGCAGGCTCGTCCGCGCAGCAGGCGGTGAGCATGACAAGCGCGGCGGCCAGCAGGAGAAGGGAAACGAGGCTGCGCATGGGAAGATCCTCCTTCGTTTTTCTTGGATAGCGGCATACATTTTAGCATTGATAATCTATCAAGTCAATGGACAAAATGTGAAAAATGGATGCGGATTTGCGGCGCGCCGGAAAAGACCGGCGGATTTGGGCAAAGCGCCGCATAATCGCCTGTCAATCCGGCCAAAGTAAGGCGCGCAAGGAGGTTGATCCCAGTGAAGAAAGCATTCCTGTTGGTTTTGGCGGCCATGCTGGCGTTGCTGCCGACGGCGGGCTGGGCGGAGAGCCTGCCCGAGCTGTTTACGGCGGTGCAGGAGGGCGTGAGCGAGGGGCTGACGCTCGGCGCAGCGCAGGCGATGGACGGCGACCTGACGCTTAAACTGTCCGCGGGCGGCGCGGAGGATGGAGCGCGCATCGAGGAGGGCCAGTGCCTGACGTTGACACTGACGGCGGGCAATCCCCGCCCGGAGGACACGGCGGTGACTGTCGAACTGCACCTGCCGCAGCGGCTGCGCACCACGGAGGAGACGACGTGGCAGGCGGTGCTCCCGGCGGCGCAGGCGGACCCGGAGACGGGGGCGCTCGTGCCGTCGCAGACGGTTTTTACGCGTGAAATCGTGCTGGCCGCAGGCGGCATCAGCGAGGAGGTCACGCTGGAGGCGGAGATGAGCATGGGCACGCGCTTCTACCGGGCGCGCACGCCGCTGGCGATCTGTGTCAGCGATGTGTCGGCGGCGGCGGACGTGCTGGGGACGGAGGATGGCCGCGCGCAGCTCGGTGACGCGCTGACCTACCGCGTGGAGATCGCCAATGCGGGCATGGCGGCCAAGGATGTGCCCGTCGAGCTGATTCTGCCGGACGGCATGGCGCTCGCGGGCGAGCTGCCCGAGGGCTTCGCGATGGTTGGGCGGCGCATCAGCGGACAGATGCTCGCTCAGGCCGCGGGCGTCGATGAGGCGGGCGCGGCGGCGAGCCTCATGACGCTGGAGCTTCCCGTGACGGTCGAGCAGGATGCGCTCGACGGCGACGCGGACGCGACGCGCCTGCTGGCGGCCTCGCTGCGCGTGGATGGTGAGCGCATCGCCGTGCCGCGCGTGCAGCTCTGCGCGCCGCGCATCAGCGCGCGGCTCATCCCGGAGAGCAGCAGCCTGAAGGCCGGAGAGGAGACGACGCTGCGCATCCTCGTCGTCAACAGCGGTCTGGCGGAGGCGGATGTACGCCTGACGTGCGTGCTGCCCGAGGGGCTGACGCTGGCGCAGGAGCAGAAGACTGCCGAGACGAAGGACGGCGCGCAGACGGACGCGGAGGCGGAGGACGCGCAGGCCGCGATCGCGCAGCAGGACGAGGGCCCGCAGCAGCTTGACGGCGGCGCGCTGGTCTATGCGCTGCACATTCCGGCGGCGGAGGAGGGCGAGAGCGGCGTGTGCGCCGCAACGACGACCATCCGCCTGCGCGTGAAGGCGGAGGCGGCGCAGGACAACCTGAAGGAGCGCCTGCTCGGCACGTCGCTGGCGTGGGATGTGGACGGCGGCGAGGCGCAGCTCGGCGAGGCCGTGGCGCTGCGCGTGAAGGGCGAGTCCTTCCTCGGGCTGACGCGCAGCGAGTGGAACGGCGTCTTCTGGTCGGCGCTGCTGCTGGCGGCGACCATCGCCTGCCTGTGCGCCGCCGTGCACACGGACAAGAGCGACGAGGATTACAGCTTTGAATAACCAGACATCAATGGAGATATGCGCGAAGCGAAGAAGGGAGTTTGAGGGATGAAATCCCTCAAGCAGGTTTGGAATCGCAGCCTGCTGCCCGCTGTGCGGGAAACAGGCAGGCAAAGATTGGAAACCGCAAGGAGTGCTGCGCGCGACTATGCGGGTTTCCCGGGTCGGCAGCCCAACGTAACCCGAAGAAAGCTGAATTCACGGTTGAATCCGCGCGCAAACGGACTTATAATACACACAGAGGGCCGGGGCGGCGGGGCCGTCCCCGGCAAAACACGCAGGAAAGCGAGGAACACACAATGCTCAAGGGTATTTCTCCGATGCTCAGCCCCGAGCTGCTCAAAATTCTGGCCGAGATGGGGCATGGCGACGAGCTGGTGCTCGCCGACGGCAACTTCCCCGGCACGTCGATTGGCAAGCGCTGCGTCCGCTGCGACGGACACGGCTGCGCCGAGGTGATGCGCGCCGTGCTGCAAATCTTTCCGCTGGACGACTTCGTGCCCGCCCCGCTGGCGGTGATGGAGGTTCCGGACGGGATGTTTGAGGGCAACAAGGCGCCCATCTGGCGAGACTTCCGCGACGCGGCGGACACCGACCTGCCGTCTGCGCAGTTCGACATGATGGAGCACGACGCGTTCATGGAGCGCGCGCGCCGCGCCTACGCCGTCGTGCAGACGGGGGAGACGGCGCTCTATGGCAACATCATCATCCGCAAGGGCGTCGTGAGGGCGTAAAGGAAAGCAGCATAAAGGCCGCGCCGGGAGCTTGACGGGCTCCCGGCGCGGCCTTTATTTTGTTGTTCCGGATTACTTGCCCGCGAGCTTCGCAGCGTTTTCCGCAGCGGCGATGCCCCAGGTTGCGCACATCGAGTGATTGATGCCGCCAAAGTTAATCTTGCCCAGGATGTTGCTCGGTCCGAGAATCTCGCCCGCCAAGGACAGGCCCGTAATCACGCTGCCGTCCTCACGCTCGAGATAGCCCTCGCCGTTGACGCGCACGCCGCCGGAGGTGCCGGACCAGACGTACGGCACGGTCAGCACCGCATAGTACGGCCCTTCCTCAAAGGCGATCATGCTCTCCGGCGCGCGGCCGAAGAGGCTGTCCACACCGGACGCCACGTCCGCGTTGTAGGCTTCGACGGTGGCGGTCAGGTTCTGCGCGCCGATCATTTCCGCAAGCGCTTCGAGCGTATCGGCCTTGTACACGCAGTTGCCCGCCTCGGCCAGCTCGTCGAGCTTATCCCAGCCGTTGTTGCTCAGAGGTGCGGGGTTCATCAGCGGATGCTTGAGCAGCGCCTGCTCCTTGTCGATCATGTTGGCGGAGATAACGGCGTAGAGCTTGCTCTCCGTCTGGCCAAACCACATCGCGCTGGTGGCCCGCTCCTCGGCTCCTGTGCGTTCGCCCTCGGCATTGACATAGATCATGCCCGGGTACTTGTTGTTGATCTGATAGTACATGTCAAATCCGTCCGTCGGCACGCCGCCGCCGTAGAAGTTGACGATTTCGTCCATGTTGTCATACACGCCGCCTACGGCCTTCGCCAGCAGGAAGCCGGAGCCGTTGGAGGTGCTCGGCGCGCAGGAGATGACGTTTTCAAAGCCCGAGAGCTTGAGCAGCTGCTCATTGTAGGAATAGCCGCCGGTAGCCAGCACGACGGAGGGGGCGCGGAACTCGCGGTCGCCGGCCTTCACGCCTACGCAGGTGTCGCCCTCCACCAGGAGCTCCGTTACCTCGGTGTTGAACATGATCTGTGCCTTGCCGTCGGCAATCGCCTGCTCCAGGCGCGCGTCGAGCAGCTCGAGGTATTCGTTCGCGGCGCCCATGGAATAGGAACCGCGCGCGCGGGTCACGCGCAGCGTCTGCATCGCGGTGTACGCGCCGCCCACCAGGCTGCGGTCGCCGAAATCAACGCCCAGATCCTCGTCGAGCCAATCGATTGCGCTGCCGGCACGCTCCGTATGCGCCTTGGCCAGCGCTTTGTTGAACTCGCCCTCGCCGCCCAGCGCTTCGATGTCGGCGTAGAAGGCTTCCGGCGTATCCTCCACGCCGTTCTCCGCCTGGATCTTGAAGCCGGCGCCGCTCACGGTGCCGCCCGCATAGTGAATGCAGCCGCCCGTCCGCACGCTCTGCTCCAGAATGAGCACGTTGAGCCCCAGCTCCACGCCGCGCGCAGTCGCAACAAGACCCGCCATGCCGCTGCCGACAACGATCATATCCGGTTCAATGACCAGCTCGTTGCTGACATCCTCGGACGTTCCGCTCAGCGCATTCTTCACGGCCTCAATGATGCCAGCGGAGGTCAGCGTCGCACCGGCGACCGTATCCACATCGGGCGTACCCGCCGCAACGATAGCCGCGGGGATCTGTTCGATTGCGGGGTCGGAAACGCCCGGCGTCTCGTCATGGCTGTCCACCGTAACGCTGGAAATTGCGCCGCCTGTGACGGTGACGGTGACGGCGATGTTTGAATGCATACCCTTGCCCGAGCCGGTATAGGTACCATCCGTCAGCGCAGATTCACCCAGCGCGGGGACGACGCCGATGATCAGCGCCAGTGACAGCAACAGGGAGAGCCATACCTTCATCTGCTTCATTTGAATCCTCCTCTTCTTTTTGTGAGCACATGCATCTGTGTGCTTCACCTTTTGAGTTTGATTATATGGAATTTCCTAAATAATGTCAATGTTTTTTATAGAGATCATCGAAAATTGTCAAAGATTCTGCGATGAAGCGCAGTGGATATCCGTTCAGGATTCTTCTATCCGTTATTCATCCTCATGCCTGCATCCCGCGCGGCGTGCGGCAGGCTTCTGATGCCGTCCCCTGATCCATTTGCGCCGTTATTCGATGCTCAGCGTGAACGCCGTTCCCGGCTCACCGGCGAACACGACCCATCCGCCTGCGGCGAGCGGCGCGGCGGTATCGCCATAGGCGCGCGAGCTGGCGACGGCCGTTTCATCGGCGGCGTAGACGGAGAAGGAGCCGTTTTCCGGCAGGGCGACATGCAGCGTTTTTCCATCCAGCGCCTCATCGACGGCAAACCACCGGGCATACCCATCCTTGGCGATGACGACCTGCGTCACGCCCTCGAGCGGCTGGGCAATCCGCTCGTCGGCATAGAGATACCCGCCGAAGGAGAGACATTCCACGCCGCCCATTTCGATGACGGCGATGTCCATCGTATCACGCCCGGCTGCGCCAGGAATCTGCACGGCGGCCTCGAGGAGCGTTTCCGAGGCGATGCGGTTTGCGCCGACATAGCCCGGCGCGCGCGCATCGAGCGCCACGGTGGCGCAGGGCATCGCCAGCGCCCAGACCTGGGAGGTGTGCTTGGCGTCGAGCAGCAGGTAGCGCCTGCCGTCGCGCGCGGCCCATGCGGCTTGCACCTCATCGGAGACGGGATTCTCCGGCAGGCGCTGGCAGCAGTAATTGGCAACGCCCAGCGTCGTGAGCCCCGGCAGCGGCGAAGCGGCGCGCTGGTCGAGATACGTCCTTCCGGCCTCGTCGGTGACGAGCACAAGGCTAGCCGTGTTGGCCGCGTCGTGGAAGCGCCCGTCTTCGCGGTAGGTGAAACTCTGGGTATAGGGCGTGCCCTGCACATCCTGCGTGAGCAGCAGCGTGCCGTCCTCGCTGATGGCGAGGGTCAGCAGCGCGGTGGAGGCGGCATAGGTGCCGGAGAGCGCGGTCAGCTCCGCGGGCATGGGCGCAGCGGGGAAATCGGGCTGCACAGCCGTTTCAACGACGGACATGCCGCGCGCGGCCAGCTCGTCGAGCAGCAGGCGTTCGGCAAGGAGCTGGTTGTACAGGCTGGAGCCGCCCGCGGAGACGACCGCCGCCGACAGCCCCAGCTCCGGCAGCACGACGAGCGCGGCGTGATACTGGTTGGTGTCGCCGCCCTTGACGAGCGCCTGCACGCCGCTCAGCCGGAGCGGGAGCGCCTGAACGGCGTCCCAGCCGAGGCCGTAGCTGATGGCGTCGTCCTGCGCATCCTGCGGCCACAGACCGCGCTCGCACTGGGGCGCGGCCATTTCGCTCAGCGCATCGGCGGAGAGCAGCCCGGCGCTCTGCGTCAGCCCCGCGCCGAAGCGGGCGAGGTCGGCGGCAGTGGCGTAGAGCCCGCCCGTGCCGGTGACGGTGGTGCTGTCGCTTGCCACGGGGCGCGCGGGCGCGGCGGCGGGCCAATAGACGGGCGCAAGGCGCGCGCGGTCAAAGCCCTCTGCGCAGGCAAAGGTATCCTCAAGCCCGAGCGGGGAGAGGAAGGCTTCGCGCAGCAGCCCGATAAGCGGCTGTCCGCCCGCCCGCTCGACGGCGAGCTGAGCCAGCGTGAAGCCCGCATTGCAGTACACGCTGTATTCGCCCGGGGCGGCGGCGAGACGCTGGGCGGAAAGCTCACCCAGCAGGCCGTCCACGGCGGTGGTGTCCTGCGGGTCGTCAAAGAGGAAGGCGTCCTTCATGCCCGCGAGCATCAGCCCGGAGGAGTGGTCAAGCAGCATCCGCAGGGTGATGTCCCGATAGCGCGCGTCGGCCATGGTGAACTCCGGCAGCACCTCGCAGACGGGCGCGTCGAGCGCGAGCAGGCCGTCATCGACCAGCTTCATCGCGGCGGCGGCGGTGTAGACCTTCGAGACGGAGCCGATGCCGTAGAGCGCGCCCTCCGGCGCATCGCCGACAACGCCGCTGGTGAGCAGGGCGTTCCCCTCGCAGACGGCGTATTGCAGGCTGGTCGCGCGGCCATACTGCGCGGCGGCCAGCGCGCTGGGATGAGGCTCCTGTGCGGCGCAGGGGAGCGCGAGGCACAGCAGGAGCACCAGCAGGGAACAGAGCAGCAGTTTTCGCATAACAGGGCCTCCTTTGGCAATTTACAGGCGGGGATGATAGGCGCGAAGCGAAGAAGGGTTAAGGGATGAAATCCCTTGCGGGGTTTGGGGCAGCACCCCAAGCGGGTTTCCCGGGTCGGCAGCCCAACGT
>JALFHA010000340.1 GCA_022776785.1 Clostridiales bacterium
GCGCCGCCGCTGGGCTGGTGAATCATCACCTCGCTGTTGGGCAGCGCCAGCCTCATGCCGGGCTCACCCGCCATCAGCAGGAACGCGCCCATCGAGGCCGCCATGCCCAGGCACACCGTGCGAACCTTCGGCTTGATGTAGCGCATCGTATCGAAGATGGCCATACCGTCGGTCACGCTGCCGCCCGGGCTGTTGATGTACAGGGAGATTTCCGCGTCCGGATCCTCCATCTCAAGGAAGAGAAGCTGGGCCACGATGCTGTTGGCCAGCGCCTCGTTCACCTCGCCGCGCAGAAACACGACGCGATCCTTGAGCAGACGGGAGTATACGTCATACGAGCGCTCGCCGTAAGGCGTCTTCTCGATCACGCTGG
The DNA here is from genome assembly GCA_022776785.1 of Clostridiales bacterium. Lineage (GTDB taxonomy): Bacteria > Bacillota > Clostridia > Christensenellales > Aristaeellaceae > Ventricola. The sequence continues at coordinate 374 of JALFHA010000340.1, forward strand.
GCTCGAAATAATAGTTGTTTGGCAAATTCAGACGCCTCCTTCGCGTCGCCTGTGCGCTCAGTCCTCAGCCTTCGCGTTGTCGCACAGGAAGGCAATCGCGTTGTCGCGGATGGCGTCGGCCTTGAAGTAGCCGAGATCCGCCTCGGACAGGGTCGCCTTGAGCTCCTCGGCGCTCTTGCCGGTCTGCGGGGCGAGCTGCGCGATCTGCGCGTCGATCTGCTCCTCGGTTGCGTCGATGCTCTCGGCCTTCTCCACGGCCTCCAGCACCAGATGCGCCTTGACGCTCTTCTCCGCCTGATCGCGGTAGTTCGCGCGGAAGGCCTTCTCGTCCTGGCCGGTATACTTCATGAAGTCCGCCAGCTTGAGGCCCTGGGAGGCGAGGCGGTACTCGAAGTCGCGCATCATGGAGTCGATCTGGCGCTCGATCATCGCCTCGGGGATCTCTACGGTCGCGTTTTCCATGACCTTCTCGATCACGGCATTGGTGAAGGCGTTCTTGTCGCGCTCGGCGGCCTGCGCCTCGAGCTTGGCGCGCACGTCAGCTCGGTACTCCTCCAGCGTGTCGAACTCGCTGATGTCCTTAGCGAACTCGTCGTCAAGGGCGGGCAGCTGGGTCTCGGTGATGCCGTTGACCTTCACATGGAAGACAGCGGCCTTGCCCGCCAGCTCCTCGGCGTGATAGCTCTCCGGGAAGGTGACGTTCAGGTCCTTCTCCTCGCCGATGCTCATGCCGACCATCTGCTCCTCAAAGCCCGGGATGAAGGTGTGGGAGCCGATCTTGAGGGTCTGGCCCTCGGCGGTGCCGCCCGCGAAGGCGACGCCGTCCACGGTGCCGGCGTAGTCGAGGTTCACGGTGTCGCCCTCGGCGACGGGGCGATCCTCGACGCTCTGCTCGGTGGCCTGCTTGGCGCGCTCCTGCTCAATCTTCTCATCGACCTGCTCGTCGGTGACGGCGGTGGTCTCCTTCTTGACGCTCACGCCCTTGTACTCGCCCAGCGTCACATCGGGCTTGACGAACACCTCGCAGGTGAACTGCAGGTTCTTGCCCGCGCCGATCTGCTGGATCTCGATCTCGGGACGATCGACGACCTCGACCTTGTTTTCATCGATGGCCGGGCCGTAAACCTCGTCAAAGACCAGCTCGAACGCCTTGTCGTAGAAGACGCCCTCGCCGTACATATTCTCAATCATCTTGCGCGGGGCCTTGCCCTTGCGGAAGCCCGGAATATTGACCTGATTGCGCACCTTGCGGTACGCCTTGTCCATCGCCGCGTCAAACGTAGCGGCGTCTACGTCGAAGGACAGCTTCACCTTATTGCTGGAAATCTTTTCTACGGTGGTGCTCATGCTCTTTTGCTCCTCCACTGGTAATGGTTGCGCCCCGGAAATCCCAAAACGCTATCCTATATTATAGCACGGGCTTTTGGGAAGATCAATCCTAAATCCCTGTCCGCACACGAATTTTCCGCCATTTTTGCAGCGGTCAGCGTGTTTCTGGGGGTCTGGTTCTTCCATTCTATGCGCAGTACGCGCAAATCATTCTCAAAAACCGTTTCCAGCGGATAATTGGCGCGGCCGCAGACAAAACTCGTCCGGGAGGGATTTTCCTTGAAAAACACTGTGCTGCTCGCCGTTTCCGCGCGCATTTCTTCCCCTGCCGACGCTGCCCAGGCCGTTCGCCGCGCGATGCGCCTTGCGCCCTTTGCCGGCGGGGACGGCGCCGTGCTGCTGCTGTGTGCCCTGCCTGACGCCCCGTCCGAGGTCATGCCTGAGGACGCGGAGCTGCTGCGTCTTTTGCAGTCGGGCATCGCCTCCGCTGCGGCGCGCGGCGCGGGACGTCTGTCCATGATGGCTGTCTCCCGTGCGTGGGACGATGCGGCGCGCGCATTTGTCTGTCCGCTGCGCCCCGCCATGCTCGCCAGCCGACTGCTGCTGGGTGAAGCGCCGGGCGTCTCCTTCGCCGCTTCCACCGTCGCGCCCGCCTCCCTGCGCGGCGCGTTTGAGCGCCTTCTCGTCATGGATGCGGCGCTCGCGCCCGTGCCCGGCGCACCGGAGCAGCTTGCGCAGGCCGCGCGCCTGTCCCCGGACGGCCTCGCGCGCGGCATGGTGCTGCCCCGCCCCGGCTGGCCGGAGACGCTGCTCGCCCGGCTGGAGCGCCTCGGCTTTTCGCTCTCGCCTGTGCGGGAGGCCATCGCCCATGCGCTCGCGCACGAGGGACAGGCGCTCACAGCCGAGGGACCCGTGCTGCTCGAGCGCCGGGCCTTTTCCGCCGCGGGCGCGGGTTCCCTGCCCGAGCGCTGCCCGCTGGCGGAGGGCTGCTTCTTCGTCCGCCGGGAAAGCCTGCCAGCCGAGCGCCTGCTTGAGCAGGAGCGCCGCGCGCAGGCACGGGCGCTCTCTCCCCTGTCCGCACCTGGCGACTGGGCTGCTCCCCGCGTGCTCAGCGCTCTGCTCCCTCTGGCGCGCCTGCTTGCGCTGCTGCTCGCCGCAGCGCTGGGGCTGCCGCTGCTGGCGCTCGCCGCCGCTGTCGTGCCGGAGGGCTACGCCCTCGCCCATCCTCGCCTGCTGCCGGGCGCGCTGGTGCGCCTGTCCCTGATTCCCGCCGACGCTCTGGGCGCAGCGGATGCGCTCCTGCGCCGCCTGCTCGCGCGCTCGCGGGTGTTTCGCATCGAGCTGCCCGCCGGGGCATTCTCCCCGCGCACCTGTTCGCTGTTCGGCGCGGCGCTGTTGGTGCTCTCCGTCGTATCCGCGCGCGCACTCGTGCCGCTCTCGGTCGTCTCTCTGCTCTGGCTGGCTGCGCCGCTCCTCTTCTCCGCACTGTCCTCGCCCGCGCGGGAGCGCATTCCGCTCTCCGATGCCGAGCAGGAGGAGCTTCTCTCCCTCGCGCGGACAGCCTTCCTTCGCCTGCCGTCTGACCGCGGCGCACAGCCTGAGCCCGCGCCGATGCGGATGCTCGCCGCCTGCGCGGGATGTATGCTCGGCCTGCTTGAGCCGGACGAGGCCGCGCGCCGCGTGCAGGCGCTGCTGCCCCTCCCGGAGGATGCGTCCTCCGCTGCGCAGCAGGCCGCCCTGCTGGTCTGCGCGCAATACCTGCGCGAGCGAATGGCCGACTGCGACGCGGCGCTGCGCCCCCTGCCCGCCGCGCTGGAAAACGCCGTGCGCGCCTGCCTGCCGCCCCGCGAGGTCAGCCCGCTCGGTCTGCTGCTGCGCGCCGCCCGGTCGCCGCTCTCTGCCAAAGAGCTGATTCCGCACCCCGGCAGTGCTGCCCCGGAGGACGCGCTCTTTCTCCCCATGCCGCCGGAGGCCTGCCCGCAGGGCAGCGCGCTCGAGCCGCTGGCGCGTCCGCACACCTTTCTGATACAGCCGGCTGAGCAAAAGCAGGGCGGGGAGGCGGATGCCCTGCTCCGCTTCCTCGCCCTGGCCTGTGTGTCTCTCGGTTCGCCGTTTGCCGCGCTGCTGTCTCGTTCGCCACTGGCTGAGCCCGCCATGCCGCTGCTCGCCCTCGCAGGCCATCCGCCACGGGGCAGGCTCAGCTCACGTTGAAGCCCGCCTCGCGCAGCGCCGCGATGATGCGCTGCGCGTGCTCGCGGTCCTGCGTCTCCATCGTGATTTCCAGAATAGCGTCCCGGATGTCGAGATCCACGTCCGTGCGGTCGTGGTGAATCGCCATGACGTTGGCGCCGTTGCCGCCGATGATGCGGCTGACCTGCTCGAGCTGGCCCGGCCTGTCCTGAAGGATGATGCGCAGCTTGGAGACGCGCCCCGCGCGCAGCAGGCCCTTCTCGATGATGCGCGAGAGCATCGTCACGTCGATATTGCCGCCGGAGATGACCGCCGCCACCTTGCCAGTCACGTCGAACTTGCGGTTGAGGATCGCCGCGACAGGGGCCGCGCCAGCGCCCTCGGCGACCATCTTGCCGCGCTCCATGAGGAAAAGAATCGCCTGCGCAATCTCGTCGTCGTCCACCGTCACCACCTGATCGAGGTATTGCCTGCACAGCTCGAACGTGTTTTCGCCCGGGCGCTTGACCGCAATGCCGTCGGCGATCGTCTTGGCGGAGGGCAGCTCGACGATGTGCCCCGCGTCCAGCGAGGCCTTCATGCCCGCCGCTCCGGCGGCCTGCACGCCGATGACGCGCACATTGGGGTGCAGCATCTTCACAGCCGCCGCCACGCCGGAGGCCAGTCCGCCGCCGCCGATGGGCACGACAATCGTGTTCAC
>JALFHA010000342.1 GCA_022776785.1 Clostridiales bacterium
ATGCCGATGAGCAGCGCAAACATCAGCTCCGAGCCGAGCACCATCGCAAAGCGGCTGATCACGATGCTCCCCACATGCACGGGCGCCGCGCGCAGCGCAGGCACATCGCCGCCGAAGATCACCTCCGGGCCCTTGAGCATCACCGTGCCCAGCGTGAGCGCCGATACCGCCAGCGCAAAGACCTGCGGAATCGCCTGCCCCGCGCCCATCTGAGCCAGCGCAGCCGCTATGCCCGCCGAATAGCCCACGGCCATCACCGCGAGCATCAGCATAAGCAGCAGCGACATCATCGCGCGGCGCCGCTGCCGCCTGTCATTCCCGTGAATCAGGCTGTTCACGCCGCCCAGACGGCAAAGCTGGATGCGCAGCAGCAGCGCCATCTCCCGCAACCGCTCACGCATCGCGCGTCCCCCCATCCTGCTGCGTTTCCTCCATGAAAACCTCCTCGAGCGTCCTGCCGCCGCCGATTTCCTCCGGCGTGCCCTCGGCGATGAGCCTGCCCCGGCGGATGATGCCCACGCGGTCACAGAGCTTTTCCGCGACCTCCAGCACATGCGTGGAGAAGAAGATCGCGCAGCCCTCGCCGCACAGCTCCCGCATGACCGCCTTCAGATGGAAGGAAGCCTCCGGGTCCAGACCGACAAACGGCTCGTCGAGCACCATCAGCCGCGGCTGATGCACCAGCGCAGCGATGAGCGCCGTCTTCTGCTTCATGCCGTGCGAATACGCGCCGATGAGCTCGCCCATGCTCTCGCTCATGCCGAACAGCGACGCATAGCGCTTCGCCCGCTCCTCGCGCTGCGCCGTAGGCACGCCGTAGAGGTCGGCGGTCAGCGTCACGAACTGCGCACCCGTCATAAAGGGATACGGCTCGGGATTGTCCGGCAGGTAGGCCATCGCCCGCTTGGCCATGAGCGGCTCTCTCGCCACGTCATGCCCATCCACGCGGATAACCCCCTCGTCAAAGCCCTGCACGCCACAGACGGAGCGGATCGTCGTCGATTTGCCCGCGCCATTATGGCCGATAAAGCCGTAGATTTCCCCCGCCCGCACGTGCAGGCTCAGCGCGTCCACAGCGCGCTTGCCGCCGGGATAGACCTTCGTCAGGCCGTCGATTTCCAGCACATTTTCCATTCTTCTCGCCTCCGTGCAACCATTATAATATCATTTTGCTATCATGTCAAGCGGGTATTCTCCGTGGATTGCCCGAAGACAAAAAGCATTCTTCTTCCCGCACGTTCCGTCTCTTCCTGCGCTGTTTTTGAGCGCAAAAGTGCCGCCGCACAGCGTCTCTGCCGTGCGGCGGCTTCAAATAAGGCGATTCAGTTTTCGTTACGGGGTAAGGCGGTTCGGGCCGCGGAAGAGGAACATAGCCTCCTTGATGTTCAGGCCGAGCAGCAGCATCGTCAGGCGGTCAATGCCCAGACCGAAGCCGCCGTGCGGCGGGCAGCCGTACTTGAAGAACTCGAGGTAGAACTTCACGTCCTCCGCAAGTCCCTTCTCGTCAGCCTGTGCCTTGAGCTGCTCATAGCGGTGCTCACGCTGCGCGCCGGTGGTGATCTCCACGCCGCGCCAGATCAGGTCGTAGCCCTGCGGCACGCCGTTCTCGTCGCGCATGTGGTAGAAGGCGCGCTTCTCCGCGCTGTAGTCGGTGATGAACAGGAACTCGTGGCCGTATTTCTTCTTCACCCACTCGAAGGAGAGGTGCTCAGCCTCGGTCGTCAGGTCGCCGCGCTCGCCGTCGGGCACCTTGTAGCCGAATTCGCGCTCCAGCTCATCGTAAAGCTCGTCGAGCTTCACCACGGGGAACGGCGTCGTCGGCACGGTCAGCGGGAGGCCGAACTGCTTTTCAATCTCCTCGCCATAGGTCTCCTTCACGCGGCCCAGCGCATAGGTGAGCAGCTCCTCCTCGAGCTTCATCACATCGCGGAAGGAGGTGATGTAGCTGAACTCGAGGTCAAAGCCGGAGAACTCGGTCGTGTGCTTGCTGGTGAAGCTCTTCTCCGCGCGGAACACCGGGCCCACCTCGAAGATGCGCTCAAGGCCGGAGGCCATGGCCATCTGCTTGTAGAACTGCGGGCTCTGCGCGAGATACGCATTGCGGTCGAAGTACTTGACCTCGAACACATCCGCGCCGGACTCGCTCGCCGCGCCGATGAGCTTCGGGGTGTGGATTTCGATGAAATTCCTCTGGCGCAGATAGTCGCGCATCGCGCCGACGAGCTCGGTCTGAATCTTGAAGATGAGCTGATTCTTCTCCGTGCGCAGGTCGATCCAGCGGTAGTCGATGCGCTGGTCGATGGAGGAGCGCTCATGGCCCTTGCGGGCCTCGCGGTCGATGGGCAGCGGCGCCGCGAGCGACTCGATGACGATCTGCTTCGGGTAGATTTCCACGCCGCCGAGCTTGACATACTCGCTCTCCACGGCCTTGCCTACGACGGTGATGACCGAGTCGAGCGTGATGCGGTTCACCGTCTCGTCGAGCTCGGGGTCGCAGCCCTTCTCCACGGTGATCTGCACCTTGCCCGTGATATCCTTGAGCACGATAAAGGCCATTTTGCTCTTGTTGCGGATGTTCTCCACAAAGCCGCAGACCTTGATCTCGTCTGCGCCGCGCACCTGCACCGCATACGTTCTTTCCATATCCGTTCCCTCCGTATCTTTGGGTTTCTGGCGAATTCAATTATACCTGTATTTTCTCCCAAATCAAGTCCCAAATCCGCCTTGCCGCGATTTTCTTTCCCGCCCTGCTCCTCCGGCCTTCCCAAAGCGCCAAAACGCGCGGCGGGGCCGCGCCGGAGCCTGCCCTCCGACGCGTCCCCGCCGCATATCCGCTTACTGCTCCATCTGCCGCCCGACGATGCTCGCCGTCGTCTCGGCGACCTTGAGCTCGGTGTCTCCCATTCTGGCGGCGGGCTCGCGCGAGAGCAGCACCACCGCGCCGATGGACTCCCCATCCGCGATGATCGGACAGATCACCTGCGCGGTATACGCCTGGGCGTCATCCTCATTGGTGACGGGCACCAGACGCGTGCCGCTGCCGCGGTTGGCCGTGACGACCTGCCTGCTGGCGATAGCCTGCTCCAGATCCCGGCTGATCGGCTTTTCCCACAGCTCCTTGCGGGAGACGCCGCTGGCAGAGACGATCATGTCTTTATCGGTAATGCAGGCAATATGTCCCAGCGAGCGAAACAGCGATTCCGTGTAATCCTTGGCAAAGTTTGAAATTTCGCCGATCGGCGAATATTTTTTCAGTATGACCTCGCCATCCTTGTCGGTGTAGATCTCCAGCGGGTCGCCCTCCCGAATCCGCAGCGTCCGCCGTATTTCCTTTGGGATCACCACGCGCCCCAGTTCATCGATGCGTCGCACAATTCCCGTTGCTCGCACGAATACTGCCTCCTTCTTTTCATGCTTTTGGTCGGCTTTCCTAGTATGGG
>JALFHA010000159.1 GCA_022776785.1 Clostridiales bacterium
CGGAGTCTCCTCAAACCGTGGGCTGTTGCAAGAAACTTTGCTCAGAAAGGCGTAGACTGGCATTTCACCACCGATGATGCAAGAACCAAGTTGAAGCATCTATACCCCATTATAAAGATTTAGGATTTACAAAGTACTAGCATCGGTTTAGCAGAAGCTCACCGTCAGGTGTCGCTTCGCTCCCTGATACTGTTCTTCGATAAAAACATTGCTTCCGGTGTCCCCGTTGGTTCATCCTAAAATCACCGTCAGGCCTCGCTTCGCTCCCTGACTACTTTGCAAAAACGCTTTATCAACGGAGTACGTTGGGCTGCTGACCCGGGAAACCCGCACAGTCGCGCCAAAGGCGCTCCTTGCGGTTTCCAGCCTTCGCCTGCCTGATTCCGCCACAGGCGGCGGCAGGTTGCGGCTCCAAACCTGCCCGAGGGACATTGTCCCTCGGACTCCCTTCTTCGCTTCGCGCCTATTCCCCATCATTCCAGCTCGACCCGGCACTCCCACGGGCGCAGGCTGTCCGCCGCGCCTGCGTCCTCATAGTTGCCGATGAGCAGCCGCCCGCCATGGAAAGAAGCCTCCGCATCCAGCTTCGCCGTCTCTCCCGAGAAGTTGCACGCCACGCGCAGCGTATGCGTCCCGTCGCAGCGCGTGTAGGCAAACACCCGCGCGTCCTCCGGCATCAGCAGCGTGAAGTCGCCGTCGATCACCACCGGATTCTCCCGGCGGATGCGGATGAGCGCCCTGTAAAACGCCAGCACGGAGCCGGGATCGCCCTCCTCCGCCTCGGCGTTGATGCGATCATGGTTGGGGTTGACGGGCATCCACGGCTCGCCGTTGGTAAACCCGGCGTTCTTCCCCGCCGTCCACTGCATCGGCGTGCGGGCGTTGTCGCGCCCCTTGCGGCGGATGGCGCGCATCATCTGCTCGCCCGTCAGCTCGCCGCGCTCCTCCACCAGCTCCTGCCACGCGTTGACGGCCTCCACGTCGCGGCTCTCGCTGATGTCGGCAAAGGGGTAGTTCGTCATGCCCAGCTCCTCGCCTTGATAGATGTAGGGCGTGCCCTGCATCATGTGCAGGCAGGCAGCGAGCATCTTCGCGCTGCGCATGCGGCAGGTTTCGTCCGCGTCGCAGCCGAAGCGCGAGACGACGCGCGGCTGGTCGTGATTGTCCCAATAGAGGCTGTTCCACGCGCGGCCGTGCAGCGCCGTCTGCCAGCGCGCGAGCACCGCCTTGAGCCGCGGCAGGTCGAGCGGCTCGTCGCTCCACTTGCCGTGCGCGCCCGCGTCCACCTCCATGTGCTCAAACTGGAAGATCATGTTCAGCTCGCTGCCGTCAAGGCTCGCGTAGCGGATGGCCTGCTCCGTCGAGGTTCCGGCTGCCTCGCCCACGGTCATGATGTCGTAACGGGAGAGCACCTCGCGGTTCATCTCGCGCAGGTATTCGTGCGTCTTTTCGCCGTTACAGACGTCTCCGCCGGGGCCGCCGTCCGCGGCAATCGTCTCCTCCGGCTTACCGATCATGGTGATGACATCCATGCGGAAGCCGTCCACGCCCTTGTCAAGCCACCAGCGCATCATGTCATACACGCCTTCGCGCACACGCGGCTCATGCCAGTTGAGGTCTGCCTGCTCGCGCGCGAACATGTGCAGGTAGTACTCGCCCGTCGTCTCGTCCTTCTGCCACGCAGAGCCGGAAAACGCGCTGCGCAGGCCGTTAGGCTCCTTCCCCTCGTGCGGCGCGCGCCAGACGTAGAAGCTGCGCTTGTCATTGTCCCGGCTCGCGCGCGATTCCTGAAACCATCTGTGCTCCGTGGAGGTGTGGTTCACCACCAGATCCATCACGATGCGCAGACCGCGCGCGTGCGCCTGCGCAAGCAGCTCGTCAAAGTCCGCCATCGTGCCCAGCTCGGGCGCGATTTCGCGGTAATCGCTGATGTCGTAGCCGCCGTCCACGCCCGAATTCTTATAGACCGGGTTGAGCCAGATCACGTCCACGCCCAGATCACGGATGTAATCGAGGTGCTGCGTCACGCCGCGCAGGTCGCCCAGACCGTCGCCGTCCGTATCCTGAAAGCTCTTGGGATATACCTGATAGACCACCGCGTTTTTGAACCAGTCGCGCATAGAAAACAACCTCTCATTTTCCCGCTCAATAGCGGTTTCTTCCATTACTGCTGATCCTTGATCGTCACGTTCTCCCGGCCGAAAAAGTCCGTCACCTTATTCAGATTGTCCTGCGCCTGCTTTTTGGCAGCCTCCTGCGCCGCGAGCACAGCCTTGTCCGACTCGGGCACCGTGCCCTCCACCGCCGCGCGGAACGTACAGGGAGTCCCTGCCGCCTCCGAAAGCGCCGTGGAGAGCTCGGCTTGCTTGTCCTCCATGCTCAGCATCCGCACGCACATCGCACCCGAGCCCTTGGGGAAGACCACGGTGAACACGCTGTTTTCCGCCGTCGCCAGCCGCCCCTGCCGCGCAAGGCCGTAGATCATCGGCTTGGCGCGGATTTTGCGCAGCGCTTCCTGCCAGACGGCCTCGGCCTGCGGTGCGGGACCTGCGGGCGCCGCCTCCTGTGCGGGCACGGCGGCGCCCAGCGCATCCCCCTGCGGCTGTTCCTCCTGCGCGGCGCGGCGCTCCTTCTTTTCCTTCTTTTCGGCCACGACCACGCCCTCGCGCAGCCTGCGCTCCAGCTCGCCCACGCGCGCGACGAGCGCCTCCACCTGCACGCTCTCCTCCGGGGCGCAGGCGCGCAGCGTCGCCGTCTCCAGCGCAAAGCGCGGCTGCGCCGCCCACTTCATATCCGTCTCGCTCTGCAAAAAGAGGTCGAGCATCCGCATCAGCCGCTCGTGCGTCGTGCGCCGTGCCTGCTCGGCGTAGGCCGCCGCATCCTCGCGCGTCGTCTCCAGCAGCTCGGCAGCCTCCTCCTCGCCGCAGACCTCCGCGATCATCAGCGCGCGCAGGTGGGCGCTCACATCGCGCACGAACACCTGCACCTCGCGGCCCGCGCGCATCATCTCGTCGATGCTCGCCAGCGCGCCCGGAGCGTCCGAACCAATGAGCTGGTCGGCAAAGCGGAACAGAAAGCTCCTGTCCGACGCGCCCAGCACGCGCTGCACCAGCGCCTCGGTCAGGCCGCCCTCGTCCTCCTGCGCGTAGGACAGGCACATGTCCATGATCGACCACGCGTCGCGCATACCGCCCTCCGCCGCGCGGGCGATGCGCGCAAGCGCCGCGTCCTCCGCGCTGATGCCGCCGTCGGCAAGCGCCACGCGCAGGCGCTCGATGATCTTCGCGGACGGGATGCGCCCAAAGTCGAAGCGCTGGCAGCGGGAGAGGATCGTCGCCGGGAGCTTCTGCGGCTCGGTCGTCGCCAGGATGAACACGACGTAGGACGGCGGCTCCTCCAGCGTCTTGAGCAGCGCGTTGAACGCGCCCGAGGAGAGCATGTGCACCTCGTCGATGATGTAGACGCGGTAGCGGCCCGTCTGCGGCGGATACTTGACCTTCTCGCGCAAATCGCGGATTTCGTCCACGCCGTTGTTGCTGGCCGCGTCGATTTCCAGAATATCCAGGCTCGTTTCTGCGGCGAGCGAAAGGCACGTCGGGCACTTGCCGCAGGGATCGCCCTGCTCGGGATGCTCGCAGTTGACCGCGCGCGCGAATACCTTCGCCGTGGAGGTCTTGCCCGTGCCGCGCGTGCCGCAGAACAGGTAGGCGTGCGCCACGCGTCCGCTCATCACCTGGCTGCGCAGCGTGCGGATGACGGCCTCCTGCCCCACAAAATCCTCAAACCGCGCCGGGCGGTAGCGGCGGTACAGCGCCTGATAGCCCATAAGTCTTCCTCCATCCTGCCCGCGCGCGGCGGGCGCCTTGCTGATACCGGATAGTATACACGATTTTTCCGGATTTGTCAGCACGGGGTGCGCGGGAAAAAAGCGGTCAGTCATCTGACGAATTCCGCTTGCCAATCGCGAAAAACCTGCTATAATAAGCCCGAAAACCTGCTTTGGAGGCCCTTATGAATCTGCAAGCCGTCATTTCCCAGCTCATCGCCCTGTTTCTGATGATGCTCGTGGGCTACATCGCCGCCCGCGCACAGCTCATCACGCCGCAGTTCCGGCAGAAGCTCTCCTCCCTGACGCTCAACACCGCCGCGCCCTGCATCATCATCTCCTCCGTGCTCGAGAGCGAGAGCGGCGTCAACATGGCCGCCGCACTGGGCACGGGCGTGCTGTTCTTCGCGCTGATGATCGCGCTGGCCGCGGTGCTCGTGCGCGTGCTGCCCATCCCGCGCGAGCAGCGCGCGCTCGACGAGCTCATGCTCATCTTCACGAACGTGGGCTTCATGGGCATCCCGGTCATCCAGTCGCTCTACGGCGCGGCGGGTGTGGCGATGCTCTCGATGTTCATCCTCGTGTTCAACCTCATCTTCTTCTCCTACGGCGTGCTGCTCATCTCCGGCGGGCTGCGGCTCAACCTGCGCGCGCTGGCCAACGCCTGCATCTTTGCCGCGCTGCTGGCGCTGGTCTTCGGGCTGACGGGCTGGCACCTGCCCGGCCCTGTGGAAACCGCGCTCGCCGCCGTCGGTTCGATGAACACGCCGCTGGCGATGATGATTATCGGCGCGTCGCTGGCCCACAGCGACCTGCGCGCTGCGCTCACCAATCCGCGCCTGTACCGCGTGTGCCTTTTGCGGATGCTCGCCATGCCGCTGGCGATGCTGGGCATCGTGGCGCTGCTGCCCATCGATTCCGTGCTGGCGGGCATCTGCGTGGCGCTGGCCGCCATGCCCGTGGCGGGCAACTGCGCGATGATCTCCGACCTCTACACCCCCGAGGACATGACGGCCTCGCACGCCGTCATCCTCTCCACGCTGCTCTCCGCGGTCATGCTGCCGCTCATCTGCGCGCTGATGCTGGCCGTGCTGTGACTTTTCAACCGCGGCATTCTCTGCTATAATAAGATGAAAAACCGATCAAACCCCGCCGCCATGCCGCGGCGGCAAATCGAAGGAGATGTTTTTTATCATGCGTGCCTGCGAACGATTTCTGAAGTATGTCCGCGTATACACCACCTCCGAGGAGGGCACCGGCGCCTTCCCGAGCACCGCGCGCCAGCTCGATCTCGCCCGCCTGCTCGAGCAGGAGATGAAGGCGCTCGGCCTTGAAGGCGTGCACGTCGATGAATACGGCGTCGTCTACGGCTGGCTGAGCGCCACGCCGGGCATGGAGGACGTGCCCGCACTGGGCTTCATCGCCCACATGGACACCGCGCCAGACTTCTCCGGCGAGAACGTGAAGCCCCAGATCATTGAAAACTACGACGGCGGTGACGTGCTGCTTGCGGGCAGCGGCGACATACTGACGGTTTCCGCCTTCCCCACCCTCGCCGCGCTCAAGGGGTTGACGCTCATCACCACCGACGGCACGACGCTGCTCGGCGCGGACGACAAGGCCGGTATCGCGGAGATTCTGACGGCGTGCGAGGCGGTCATCGCCTCCGGCGCGCCGCACGGGAAGCTGTGCATCGCCTTCACCCCGGACGAGGAGGTCGGCGCGGGCGTGGACAACTTCGACGTGGAGAAGTTCGGCGCGGCGGCGGCCTACACGCTCGACGGCGGCGCGGAGGGCGAAATCGCCTACGAGACGTTCAACGCCTGCTCGGCGGAGATTCAGGTGCATGGCCTGAGCGTGCACCCCGGCTCCTCGAAGGACACGATGATCAACGCCGCGCTCGTGGCGATGGAGTTCAACGCCCTGCTGCCCGCGGGCGACACGCCGCGGCTGACCGAGGGCTACGAGGGCTTCTTCCACCTGCACAACATGGAGGGCGATGTGGAGCATGCCTCCCTGCACTACATCATCCGTGACCATGACCGCGCGACGTTCGAGGTGCGCAAGCAGACGATGCGCCACTCTGCAAAGGTCTTGAACGAGCGCTATGGCCGCGAGGTCGTGACCCTTACCCTGCGCGACACCTACTACAACATGGCTGACCGGCTGACCGACCACATGGAGCTGGTGGAGAACGCCAAGCGCGCCGCGGCGCAGGCGGGCATGACGCCCTACACCGAGCCCGTTCGCGGCGGCACGGACGGCTGCCGTCTGTCCTACATGGGCCTGCCCACGCCGAACCTGTGCACCGGCGGCTTCGCCTTCCACGGCAAGTATGAGCACATCGCGGCGGAGAGCATGGATCGCTGCGCGAAGATGGTCGAGCTGCTGATGACGACCTGCCGGTAAAGCGGCAGGAGAATACGCGGCGCGCCCCCGGAAGGGGGGCGCGCTGTTTGTATGCAATACAATCCGGAAAGAGAGATGAACATCATCAGGCGACAGTGAAAACTGGAATTTGTCGATTTCTAATTCTCACGATACTTTTGAAAGTATTTATTAAAGCGCCATTTATTAAATATAATCATTTCGTAGTATTCGCCATTTTTCATATAAAATGTTGCAACAGGAAATACGATCCACTTCCATGAAATTCCTTTTATTTCATTCAGCGGCAATACCAGATTCCTGTATTTTTCACTGACTGTAAGCTTTTGTGTTCTATACACTACAGCTTGATTATCAAGGTATAATCCGCCGCCCAATATGCCTTTGTGACACAAACTGCACAGAAAAGCTTTTCTCATTTCATAATCTCCAAAAACTTCGATTTTCCTTATACTCATGTACTGCTCCACTGCTGCCGCAAGGCAGTATTACAGGTCATCCACGCTCACGCCGTCGCCGTAGCGCCTCAGCCCATTAGCGCCCGGCAGACGAACACGTGAAGCCGCTATTCTCCATAGGGATAAACATGCTCCGCTTTGGACTGAAACTCCCTCACGTTCACGATCTTCATATCTTCGCTGAATTCGATCAGCGACACGCCATCAAATTCCCCGATTTCGTGATCGTAGTCGCACGCAAAGGTCCACTCGACGGCTGTGAGGCTTCCCTGTTGGATGAATCCCTTGATTTCCCATTTCAGAACCGTACCGCGCTCATTCCAGTCGGCAAACCACTTCAAAATTTGCGTCAAGCCGTGATACTCCGGCCCGTAGCACTCGGTATATGTCACATCATCGGAGAAAACCTGCTCCAGCACGTCGATATCCCTGTCGATCCACGACTGAAAATACCTTTTGATAATTTCTTCCTTCTCCATCCTGGTGCCTCTTTCCATGCGCCCGCCTCCTTGTCGTTCCCATCAGGCACGTCATCACAGGTCATCCACGCTCACGCCGTCGCCGTAGCGCTTGAGCTCGTACTCGCCCGCCTCGTTCTTCTCATAGTCAAAGCCGTAATCGCCGGTTTTGCCGTTCATCTCGTAGCTGATGCGCACGATGATGCGTCTGCTGTCCCCGCTTCTGGTGGCCACGGAGGTCTCCGTCACCCGCGCCTCGGGGAAGCCCTGCGTAAAGGTTTTGACCGCCGCCTCGCGCACGACGGGCACGAAGCTCCAGTCCATCTTCCCGCCCGAGGACGCGCTGCTGGCCGAGGACGCGCTTTTGCTGTTCAGCTTGTCAAGCGCCTCGTCCAGCGCGTCGCAGCCCGAGAGCGCCGCAAGGCACAGCGCCAGCATGACGCACATGATGATTCGTTTCAATATATCCGCTCCCTTTCCAATCGCCGCCCGCCCGCACCGCGCCGGTCTGGTCGTCCTGATACCTGCATTGTACCACATACCGTGCCCGTTTTCCATGCTGTTTTGGTAAAGAGTCACATGGATATGCGGGCGGCTCTTGCGCTTTACTCCAATCTTTGGTATGCTGTAGTCACAAGGAGGCGGTCCCGTGCTTGACCGCCGTCCACAGCAATATGCTGCAACAACATTTTCGGAGGGATTCCCTATGGGCACATTTGAGATTCGGGACGATTTCTATCTCAACGGCGAGCGCTTCCAGATCATCTCCGGCGCAATTCACTATTTCCGCGTCGTGCCGCAGTACTGGCGCGACCGGCTGCTCAAGCTCAAGGCGATGGGCTGCAACACGGTGGAGACGTACATCCCGTGGAACTTCCACGAGCGCCGCAAGGGCGAGTTTGACTTCACCGGCTGGCGCGACGTGGCGGCCTTTGTGCGCATGGCGCAGGAGGTCGGGCTGTATGTGATTCTGCGCCCCACGCCGTACATCTGTGGCGAGTGGGAATTCGGCGGCTTCCCGGCATGGCTGCTGGCCGAGGAGGGGATGCGCTTCAGGTGCAGCCATCCGGCGTACATGAAGCATGTGCTTGACTACTATGACGAGCTGATTCCGCGCCTTGTGCCGCTGCAAATCACGCACGGCGGCCCCGTGCTGATGATGCAGGTGGAGAACGAGTACGGCTCCTACGGCGACGACAAGGCATACCTGACCGCGCTGCGCGACGCGATGCTGGCGCGCGGGGTGGATGTGCCGCTCTTCACCTCCGACGGCCCGGAGGACGACATGCTCGCCTGCGGACGCACGGAGGGCGTTTTCCAGACCGGCAACTTCGGCTCGCAGACGCGGGAGCGCTTCGCCATCATGACGGCGCACGGGCTCAAGCCACTGATGTGCATGGAGTTCTGGTGCGGCTGGTTCGATCACTGGGGCTGCGGCAAGCACAGCACCACCGACGCGGCCGCCTGCGCGAAGGACTTTGCCGACCTGCTGGAGCTAGGCCATGTGAACATCTACATGTTCCACGGCGGCACGAGCTTCGGCCTGATGAACGGCAGCAACTACTACGACTATCTCACCCCGGACACGACGAGCTACGATTACGACGCGCCCCTGACCGAGGACGGACGCGAGACGGAGAAATACCGTCTCTTCCGCGCGGCCATCGAGGCGCATCAGGGCCACCCCGTGCCGCCGGTGGACATTCCGGCGATTCCGCGCCGCGCGTTCGGCGAGGCGAGACTCGAGGCCTGCGCGCCGCTGCTGCCCCTCGCCGGTACCACGAAGGCCACGCACGGCGTGCTGCCGGTGAGCATGGAGCGTCTCGGGCAGGACGTGGGCTACACGCTCTACCGCACGACGCTCGTCAACGAGCGCGAGCTGCGCAAGCTCCAGATCGTCGGCGCGAACGACCGCGCGCAGGTATTCCTCGACGGCCAGCCGCTCGTCACGCTCTATGACCGCGAGCTGCTCAATGCGCACGAGTTTGAGACGCCCGTCCCCGTACGCCCCGGCGCCGTGCTCGACATTCTGGTGGAAAACATGGGCCGCGTCAACTACAGCTACAAGCTGGAGCTTCAGCGCAAGGGCATCGACGGCGCGGTGGTCATCAACAATCACCAGCGCTACGGCTGGGACATGTTCACCCTCGACGAGGAGACGCTGCTCTCCCTGCGCCCGAAGGCGATGGAGGAGACGAGCGGCCCCGCCGTCCGCCTGCTCTCCTTTGACGCGGACGAGCCCGCCGATACCTTCCTCGACATGAGCGCCTGCGGCAAGGGCACGGTATTCCTGAACGGCTTCTGTCTGGGCCGCTTCTGGGACATCGGCCCGCAAAAGCGCCTGTACATCCCCGCACCGCTGCTCAAGGCGGGCCGCAACGAGCTGCTCATCGTGGAGACGGAGGGCCGGTTCGGCACGGTTGCGCTGATGGATGCGCCGGAGCTGGGGTAAGGAAACTGACAGCTGCATAAAAGAATCGGGGCAGACTGCTATTACAGCGGCCTGTCCCGATTCTTTTTATGCACTTTCATGGGTTCAGCAAATCCGACCGTCAGATAACGCTTCGCTCCCTGACTGCTCTGCCTTTAATCGCTTCGCGAAATGGAAACGATGGGGGATTTCATCCCCCAAACCCCCAGCCTGGGGACCAGTCCCCAGACCCCTTCTTCGCTTCGCGGCAATCTCCGTCACTTGGCGCAGTAGGCGGCGATGGCGGCGCTCATCAGCGCAGCCGTGCCCTCCCCCGCCTGGTCGATGTTCTTCGTGAAGCGCTCATCCGCCGTGTACATCTGCCCGAGGCCCGCAAGCGTCTCCTTACTGCACGCATAGAAGTGCGCGCTGATATACGCCTGCCACTTTTCAACGAGCGCCTGCACGGGCGCGCTCCCCGGCTCCTGTCCACGCAGCGCGGCAAACTCCGCGAAGATATCTGCCATTTCCCGCTGCGTCTGCGCCCACTGCGCCTTATCGGCTCCCGCTGTGCGGCGCTCGCTCTCGGCATACTCGGGCGTATCGCCCCAGCGCTCGCGCGCCTCGCGGGCGTACTCCTCGCGCTTTTCCTCCAATTCACTTTGGTCAAACGGTGCAAAGCTCATGTTTGTCTCTCCTTTCAGCGCGCGCTCAGCCAGCTCGATGATGCCGCTTAGGCGGTTCCTTTCCATAATCAGCATATCCCGCTGCCGCCTGAGCGCCTCGCGCCTGTCATAGCCGGGGCTCGTCATGATCTTCTTGATTTCCGCCAGCTCAAACCCCAGCTCCCGGAAAAACAGAATCTCCTGAAGCCGGAGAAGCTCCGCCTCGCCGTAGATGCGGTAACCCGCCTCCGTGACGCCCTGCGGCGGCAGCAGGCCGATGCGGTCATAGTAGCGCAGCGTGCGCTCGCTGACCCCGGCCATGCGGGCGGCCTCCTGAATCCTCATGGACGCTCCCCTCCTTTTCTGCGGCATTTCCTCAGCCGCAGCGCTATGATACGCCCTGACGCTGCGTCAGGGTCAAGCGTTTTTTTCACCTTTTCTGAAAAATTCTGCGCCGCCGGGCGCATGCAAAACGCTGCCGCAGGATGCACGGCAGCGTTCTGTTCCCTTGTGCTTTTCGGCAGGCTTACGCCTGCGCGTCCATCTCATCGAGCGCGGCGAGCACATCCGCGGCGTTCGTATCCGGCTTGACGCGCGGCATCACGCGGGCGATCATGCCCTGTTCGTCGATGATGTAGGTCGAGCGCACCACGCCCATGCTCACCTTGCCGTAATTCTTCTTCTCCTGCCAGACGCCGTAGGCCTCGATGGCCTTGCGCTCCGGATCGCTGAGCAGAATGAACGGCAGGCCGTTCTTCTCGGCAAAGCGCTTGTGCGAGGCGACGGAATCCCGGCTCACGCCGATGACGACGGCGTTCCTCTGCCCGAACAGCGCGTAAGCGCCCGCAAAGGCGCACGCCTGCCGCGTGCAGCCCGGCGTGCTGTCCTTCGGATAAAAGTAGAGCACGATCCGCCTGCCCAAAAAGTCCTCGAGCGCCACCGTGCGCCCGTCCTGATCCTCCAGCGCAAACAGCGGCGCTTTCGTTCCCGTTTCCAGCATGATGCTTCCTCCCCGTACCGCGCCCAAGCGCGCTTCTTCTTTGATGATCCCATTATAGAGAGTGCGCGGCATGGCTGTCAATGGCCTGCGTGCGCCGCCAATCATGTTTTGCGTCGATGCATCGCTATCAATGAATGTTTTTCATCCTTCGCGTGAAAACGATTGACAAATATGGGAAACAGAGTACAATGGAGGACGTGCTCGCGCTTTTGCCGGCACCGCGCGCTCTATACACGCGCGCCCCAACAAAAGCCAATCCATATCGCAATGAAAACGGAGGAAAAGAACATGAAGAAACTGACCCTCATGCTGGCGCTGATTCTGGCGCTGTGCGTTTCCGCCTCTGCGCTGGCGGAGACCGTCCTGCAGCTGGGCACAACCGTCAACGAGCAGGACTCCTTCCAGGTGGCGGCTGAGAAGTTCGCCGAGCTGGTTGCCGAGCGCACGAATGGCGAATACAAGATCGAGATCTACCCGAACGGCACGCTCGGCGACGAGAGCACGATGCTGGACAGCATGTCCACTGATATGCTCGATATGGGCATCATCACCAGCGGCCCGTTCGTCAACTTCTCCGAGATGATGGGCGTGCTGGATATGCCCTTCCTCTTCGCCAACAACGAGGAGGCCTACAAGGTACTCGACGGCGAGATCGGCAAGGAGCTGCTCGCCACGCTGGAAGACGCGGGCCTCAAGGGTCTGGCCTATGCCGAGCGCGGCTTCCGCAACGTGACCAACTCCGTGCGCCCGGTGGAGAGCGCCGCCGACGTCGCCGGCCTCAAGCTGCGCGTGATGGAGAACGAGGTCTACACCGCGACCTTCAAGGCGCTGGGCGTCAACGCCGTGCCGATGGCATGGAGCGAGGCGCTGACCGCCATGCAGCAGGGCACCATCGAGGGCGAAGAAAACCCGATCAACGTCATCTACTCCTACGGCCTGTGGGACTACGGCCAGAAGTATGTGACGCTCGACCGCCACAGCTACTCCACCGCCATCATCACCATGAGTCTGGGCGTGTACGAGAGCCTTGACGAGGCCACGCAGCAGATCTTCGCGGAGGCCGCGCAGGAGGCCGCCGAGTACGAGCGCGCCTGGGTTGCCGCTCAGGAGGCCGATCAGCTCGCCGCCATCAAGAGCCACGGCGTCGAGGTCGTGGAGAACCCCGATGTGG
>JALFHA010000372.1 GCA_022776785.1 Clostridiales bacterium
CGAGGATGCTTCTGCCGCACAACCCGGTGAGAAAGCTTGCCGTCCACGCCGGCGGAACCTGCTATATCCCCTTTGACAGAGGCCGCTACGGCGCGCTGGCTCCGCGCAGTCCGCTGCCAGCTTACGACGGACTGCTGGAGACGCTCGCTCAGAGGCTGCGGGCAGCCGGAATCGGGGTGTCCGCCTGGATGGTGCTCATGCACAACAGCTGGCTGGCCAGCGCGCATCCGCAGCTTGCGATCACCGGCGTGTTCGGCGATCGTTCTCCCAGCAACCTGTGTCCGTCCCATCCGGAGGTTCAGGACTATGTATGCGCGCTCTGTGCGGATCTGAAGCGTGCGGGCGTGGATCAGATGGACGCAGAATCGCTGGATTTTGCCGGCTTCCTGCATGGAGATCACCATGAGATGCAGGCCTATGCGGACGGCGCACAGCTGGATCGATGGCTGGGTCTCTGCTTTTGCCAGGCGTGCCGGATGCGTGCGAGGGCGAAGGGCATCGACGTGGAGCGGCTGATGGCTCAGGTTCAGCGCGCGGCGGAGGACGTTCTGCAGATGCGGCCCGTTCGCCTGCCGGAGGCGGAGCTCCTTGCCGCCTATGACGACATGCGCTGCGGGGTGATTGCGGAGCTGTTCCAGCGGATGAAGCAGGAGAGCGGGCTGAGAATCAGGCCGATCCTGTGGCTTGCGGGGGGAGCGGATCCCCTTCGCTCCGGCGTGGACATGGCGCGGATGCATCCCGATGAGGTGATTGCGTGCTATCCGGATGCCCCGGAGCGAACGGATGATTTCGTTGCCAGGACGCGCGCGATGGCGCCGGAGGCGACACGGATCACCGGCGGCATTCGCCTGATGAATCCGCAGACCGTTTCCGCCCGGCAGGGGCCGGAGTACGAGAGGCGCTACGCCGCATGCGGCGTGGACGAGGTGATCTTCTACAATTACGGCATGGCGCCCGGCCCGATGCTCGCGGCGCTTGAGGATTCGGCGGAGGAGGAAGCATGAATAACCGGATTGGAGTAATCGGCTGCGGAGAGATCGCCCGGCTGCACCGGGAGGCGCTTAGAAGACAGAATGCGGCCTTCTGTGCCGCCTATGATGCGGACCCGGAAGCGCTCACCCGCTTCTGCCGGGAGGATGGAAGCCGGGCGTATCCGTCGGCAGAGGCGCTGCTTGCGGATGCGGCGATCGATACGGTGTTGATCCTGACCCGGCATGACAGCCATGTGCCGCTGGCCCTTGAGGCTCTCCGGGCAGGCAAGCGCGTTTTTCTGGAAAAGCCCCTTGCCCTCCGGGGAGAGGAGGCAAAGCCCCTCCTTAAATTGCCGCAGACGCTGCAGCGGCGGCTGACGGTGGGGTACAACATGCGGCATACGCCGGTGATGACGAAGCTGCGCACGCTGCTCGAGCAAAGAGCGGTCAGGACGGAGAGCTTCCGCGCGAGCATGACGGGCGCGCCCTTCATGGCCGGCTGGGCAAGCGATCCCCGCACCGGCGGCGGCGTGCTGGTGTGTCAGGGCTCCCATATATTCGATCTCATCACCGATGTGACCGGCTCGCGCATTCAGTCGATTCACGCTGTGGTTCGGCATGTGCGGGTTGGCGCGGAGCGGATGCCGGACATGGCCGCGCTGCTGCTCCGGCTGGAGAATGGCGCGGTCGGCACGCTTCTTCTGCACGATCAGGGAAGCTATGCGATGCATGTGGAGCCTGGCGGCGGCATGGTGAATCTGGCGCTGTACAGCCGGGAGGGCTGCTACGAGGCGGAGGCATACGGCGGGCTGTGCTATGACGACGGCGGCGCAGTGACGAAAATAGAAGCGCCTGCAGTGGCGGATCGCGTGCGCGATTGGGGCTATGAAATGCAGATGCAGCGTTTTCTCGGGAATTCTGACAGGCTGTGCACCCTGGAGGAAGCGGCCTATGTGCTTTCCTGTGTGGACGCGGCCGCACAATCCGCCCGAAGCGGCGCATGGGTTGATGTTCAAGGGATCAGATAAGCTGAAATCGGGGAGGCAAAAGAGATGACCATTCAGGAGAAGTTCGGATTCCATAAGGTACTCAATACCCGCGGCCCCGCGACGATCCTGGGCGCCGCGCGCGTGCAGGAGAGCATTCGCAGGGATATCAGCGACATACTGGGCGAATCGGCACAGATCAACGAGCTGCAGCGCCGCGCGAGTGAGGCCATCGTCCGCCTGACGGGCGCGGAGGCGGGCTGTGCGGTGCACTGCACGTCGGCTGGCATGGCCGTGGCCGCCGCCGCTGCGCTGGCAGGCAGCGATCCGGCCAGAATCAAGGCGCTTCCGGATATCACATGGCCGAAAAAGAAGATCATCATCCAGAAGGGACAGGTCACCGGCGCAGGCGACTGCCCGGTCTGGCAGGTCATCAAGATGTGCGGCGCCGAGTATGTGGAGATCGGCGAGGCGCTCGACTGCGCGTCCTTCCATCTGAAGGCGGCGCTGGATGATACGGTGGCGGCTGCGTTCTACGTCATGGAGGATACCTTTGCCCCCAATCTGCTTCCGCTTGAAACCTTTGTTTCGCTCTGCCACGAGAAGCAGGTTCCGGTCATTGTGGACGCCGCGTATCTGACGGATTTCCGTATGCTGGCCAGGCTGGGCGTGGATATGGCGATTTACAGCGGCCACAAGTGGCTGGGCGGCTGTACCAGCGGCATCATTGCGGGACGGAAGGATCTGATCCATGCCTGCTATATGCAGGAGATGGGCATCGGCCGGCCGATGAAGGTCGGCAAGGAGGGCATCATCTCCGTGATTACGTCCATCGAGCACTGGCTGGCGCGCGATGAAGAGGCAATCCGCCGGACGCAGACCGCCCGGGCGGAGGAAATCCGCGCAGAGCTGGAGGGGATCGCCGGCGTGACGTGCAGCATCCAGGAATCGCTGTATTCCCCGTCCGTCCGCCTGCATGTGGACATCGATGAGAAGCAGGCGGGCATCGCCGCATGGGTCATCAACGAGGAGCTGGCGCACACGGAGCCTGTGGTCATGACGGACGACTACTATGTGAATCAGGGAAAGATCATCTTTGATATGGCATTTCTTGACGAGGGAGACGGCACGGTGATCGGCAAACTGGTCCGGGACTATCTGACGGGCGTTCGCACGCCCGACCCGAAGCTGACCCGGGCGGTGCCGCGCCCCAGACAGGACATCCTTTACGACTGGTTTGACCAGTGGCTGGACGACGCGCCCAGGGGGTGAGCAGGTATGCGGATTGCGCTGGCAGGCTTTTCGCAGGGGTACTATGCCGTGGAATACACGCGGTACCTGTCCAGGCTGAAGGAGATCGATATCGCCGCCGTGTGCGACCTGGGCGAATCAGAGGAATATGTGCGGTCCTGCGCCTTTGTGAATGCAGAGGATTTCGCGTGGGAGATGGATGCACCGCTGGTTCATACGATGGACGCGCTGCTCGCCTGTTCGCCGGACGCCGTGCTCGTGTGCGCGGAGACGGTGCAGCACACCGCGCTGGCAAGGCAGGCGCTCGAGGCGGGCGCGTGGGTGTTTGTCTCCAAGCCGCTGTGCTTTTCCTCCGCGCAGGCGGATGAGCTGGCGGGGCTCCCCCGGAGCAATCGGATTCTCTGCGGCCATCCGCTTCGGCATGAGGCGGGCGTCCGCGAGCTGATTTCGCGGCTTCCGGAGATTGGCAGACCGTACTCGGTGCGGATTCGGCTGTGCCATGCGGCCATGATCCATCAGCAATGGGAGCGTGACAGCGGGCGAAGCGGCGGCCCGCTGGGCACATACGGCGTGTATCTGTTTGACCTGGCCCGTGCGCTGGGCGGAACGGACATCAGGACGCTGTATGCGGTGGGCGCAAACGCCTGTACGCCGCAGATCGAGGATATGGACACCGTCAAGATACTGGGTCAGGGGGGCGGCGTTCAGTATGCGCTGGAGCTGTTCAGCGCGGTGGATGCGCCAATGCCCTTTTTCCAGGCCGAGGTAGTGGGCGAGAAGGGGATGCTCATGACACAGTACGACAACGCTGTGACCATCGGGGCGTTCCCGGGGGGCGCCCGGCGGACGGGCGAGCTGCGCACGAGCAGCATGACGGCCGGCGAAATGGATCATTTTCTGGCAGTGATCGATGGTCAAAGCGCGCCTGTCTGCGACGTGAGGAGTATGCAATATGTCGCCCGGTGCATCGAGGCGGCCAGAGAGAGTATGGCGATCTGCCGGCCGGCGGCTGTGCGAGGGGGAATGACAGCGTGAAGCGCAGGTGCATTGTCGTCGGCTGCGGCTGGGCGGGCGTCCAGCACGCGCAGACCGTGCATGACAGCGAAGTCGCGCAGCTGACCGCGGTGGTGGAGCCCAACGCCCAGCGCGCGCTTCAGATGAAGGAACGCTTTGGGGTACAGGTATATGCATCGCTGGAGGATGCGCTTGAGCGTGCCGATTTCGACACGGCGGTCGTGGCCACATTGCCCAATCTCCATGCGCGGCAATGCAGGCTTCTGCTGGAGCACGGCAAGGATGTGCTGTGCGAGAAGCCGCTCTGTCCTAGCAAGGATGAAATCGCGCAGCTGATGGACGTCGCCCGTGCACATGGGGTGCAGCTGGGGGTGGTGTTCAACCAGCGTTACGGATGCGCGGTGCAGCGGGCGAAGGCGCTGCTTGAGGAGGATACGAGTCCCCGCCAGCTGATCACAGCCAGCATGTATCAGAATTTCCATGTGCTCCGGGGGGAGCATATCGGCGAGATGTTTTTATTGACGGATTCCTGCTGCCATCTGCTCGATCTGATGACCTATCTGGTCGGCCCGGTGGCGGAGGGGCGCGCAATCGGCAACCGGGATGAGCGCGGCGTCTATGTCAATGTTGCGGCCACGCTCCGGTTTGCGGGCGGCTGCGTAGGCACGATGGCGCATTCCGCCTATGGCGGAGAGCTGGAAACACAGCATCCGTTTCAGCAGATTGAAATCCACACGCAGCGGGCCCGGTACGTCATTGACAGTTTGGTGGATCGCCTAACGGTGTATCCGCACGCCAATGAACGCAGGGAGATCTATGAGCCCTCGGTGTTTGAACGCCGGGACTACGGCCACACCATGACGCTGGCCTGCAGGGATTTTCTGCAGGCGCTGTACAGGCGGGAGCCTGTGCCGGTGCCGGCGCGGG
>JALFHA010000400.1 GCA_022776785.1 Clostridiales bacterium
CCGACCAGCCCGATGCCCGTCGGGCCCTTGAGGGCATACACGCGCGCGGGCGCATCCTCGGCACAGACCGCATTCAGGGTCAGCGTGAGCAGCAGCGCCAGCAGCGCGCCAAGCATTCTTTTCATGGATGGTGACCTCCTCTGTTGCGTCGGGGTGGAAAAAATGAAAAACGGTTTTGAAAAATTATAGCACAGGAGGCGCGGCTTGACAAATGCTTTTGTTAGATTCCGGCATCCCACATGGCTTAAGGCTCGCGGATGGCGCCTGAACAGACAAAAGCGGAGACCTCTGCGGCCTCCGCTCTGTATTCTTGATACAGATGCGCTTACCTGCCCACAAAGCCGATCTTCTTCATCAGCTTGGAAAGCGTGCGCTCGGCGATGCGGCTGGCGCGCTCCGCACCGGAGCGGTAGACGCTCTCCAGATACGCCTTGTCGCCCATGTACTGGGTGAAGCTCGCCTGAATCGGCTCCAGCGTTCCGATAACCGCGTCGGTCACAGCGCTCTTGAGCTCGCCGTAGCCCTTGCCCGCCATCGATTCGGCCAGCGCGTCGACCTTTTCGCCCGTCAGCGCGCTGAGGATGGAGAGCAGGTTGGACACGCCCGGCTTGTTTTCCGGGTCAAAGCGAATCTCGCCGTCGGAATCGGTCACGGCGCGGCGCACCTTGCGGCGCACGGCGTCCGGGCCGTCGAGGATGCTGATGAAGCAGTCGTCCGGGTCGGACTTGCTCATCTTGCGCGTCGGCTCCTGAAGGCTCATCACGCGGGCGCCGACCTTGGAGTAGTAGCCCTCCGGCATGGTGAACACGTTGCCGTACAGGCCGTTGACGCGCGCGGCGATGTCGCGGCAGATTTCCAGGTGCTGCGTCTGATCCACGCCCACCGGCACGAGGTTCGCCTGATAGAGCAGGATGTCGCCCGCCATGAGCACCGGGTAGGTGAACAGGCCGCAGTTGACGTTGTCCGCGTGCTTGGCGCTCTTGTCCTTGAACTGGGTCATGCGGCTCATCTCGCCCATGTAGGTGAAGCAGTTGAGCAGCCAGCTCATCTGCGCGTGCTGGGTGACGTGGCTCTGGAAGAAGAGCACGTTCTTGTCGGGGTCAAGGCCGATGGCCAGCAGCAGCGCGAGCAGCTGGATGGACTGCTGGCGCAGCTTGGCCGGCTCCTGCCGCACGGTGATGGTGTGCAGGTCGGCGATCATGTAGAGGCAGTCATACTCGTCCTCAAGCAGCTTCCAGTTGCGCATCGCGCCGATGTAATTGCCCAGCGTGGGCGTGCCGGAGGGCTGGATGCCCGAGAGGATGCGCTGGCGCCGCACGGGCGCGGCCTGAGTCAGGGTCTGTTCCATGAGAAGGAACCTCCTTTGCGGGAAATCAGCGCAGAAGCGCTGTGTCTTCTAAAGAATATGGCCTCATTGTAGCACAAAGCGCCGCTTGGCGCAAGGCGGCGGCGGGAAACGCGCAAAAAAAGGCGGATTGATTGACTTTTTGCCATACCCGCGGTATACTGTGCGTTGCTAGGCTCATTTGGGGCCGGGGCTGCGGCGGAAAGCGCTGCAATCCAAAATCAATACAGGATACGACAGGCGGGCGCGTCCCGCCGGGGGAGACAGGATGGAGCAGAACAATACCGCAGGCGTCATCGTACTCATTCCCGCTTATAAGCCGGATGAGCGGCTCATCTCGCTCACGCGCGAGCTGCGCGAGCAGGGGCTGAACGTCATGCTGGTGGACGACGGCGGACAGGAGGCCTACGCGGCGATTTTTGAGCAGTGCCGCGAGCTGGGCGCGCGCGTGGCTGTGCACGCGGTCAATCTGGGCAAGGGCCGCGCACTCAAGACGGGCATCAACGCGGCGCTGCTGGTGTGGCCTGAGCTGGAGGGCATCGTCACCGCGGACGCGGACGGGCAGCATACCCCGCGCGACATCGTGCGGCTCATCGACGCGCTGCGCGAGCACCCGAACGCGCTGGTGCTCGGTTCGCGCCAGTTTACCGGCGAGGTGCCCTTCAAGAGCCGCTGGGGCAACCGCATCACGCGCTTTGTCTACGCGCTGGCCAGCGGCGTGCATGTCGGCGATACGCAGACGGGCCTGCGCGCGCTGCCCCGCTGCGCGCTGGAGGAGATGATGCGCATCGACGGCGAGCGCTATGAGTATGAGATGAACGTGCTGCTCAAGCTGCGCGACATGAAGCTCACCGTCTTTGAGGTGCCCATCGAGACGATCTACATCGACGACAATGCGGGCAGTCACTTCAACCCCGTGCGCGATGCCTTCCGCATCTATATGGTGATCTTCAAGTATCTCTTCTCGTCGGTCACCTCCTTTGCGGTGGACTATCTGCTCTACTGGCTGTGCCTGGGCTTCTTCAGGCTCTCGCCGCTGGTGAGCTACGCGCTGGCGAGGCTCGTTTCCTCGCAGGTGAATTATCACCTCAACAAGCACACGGTCTTTTCCGGCCGCGGCGGCAGGCATTCGATGGTGAAGTATTACGTGCTGGCCGTGGCGCAGGGTCTGCTTGGCGCGGGGCTGGTGCAGTTCCTGCCGCAGGTGCTGCCGATTTCCGCGGCGATCATCAAGATCCCGGTGGATCTGGTGCTGTTTGCCGTCAGCTACTTCATTCAGCGCGACTTTGTGTTTGACAAATGAGCGGGCGGCAAATGAACGGACAGCGAAAGAAAAACGGGGCGCGCCGGCGCGTGAAGATGCGCTCCGCGCT
Organism: Clostridiales bacterium; assembly: GCA_022776785.1. Lineage (GTDB taxonomy): Bacteria > Bacillota > Clostridia > Christensenellales > Aristaeellaceae > Ventricola. The sequence goes on from JALFHA010000400.1 coordinate 2,719, forward strand.
CCTTTTGACGCTCTGGGGCGCGATGGTGACGATGCTCTGGCGGGCGCTTCGCGCGTCTGTGCTGGCGCATCTGCCCGACGGGGCGGCGCTGGCGCTGGATGCGCTGGCGACGGCGCTGGCGTGGCTGCTGCCTGGCGCGCTGGGGCTGCGGGTCATCGACGGCGACCAGCGGCGGCTTGTGCCCGCGCGCGCGCTGACCGGGGAGCAGACGTGGCGTCTGGCGCTTGCTGGCGTGCTCTGCGTCGCGCCGATGACGCTGCTTGGCGACATGCTGGCGGCCTTCGGCGGCGCACAGAGCGCGGCAAGCGCCGGCATGGCGGCGGGGCGCGGCGGGGCGCTGTTTATCCCGCTGCTCCTCAAGAGTATGCTGCTGGTACCGCTGTGCGAGGAGCTGTTCTTCCGCGGCTATCTTTTGCAGGTGCTCGCCCCCTACGGACGGCGGGCTGCCGTGCTGGCGACGGCGCTGCTCTTTGCGCTCTCGCATATCGGGCGCGGAACGCTGCCCTTTGCGCTGCTTGGCGTGCTGCTTGCGGCGCTGACGCTGCACACGGGCTCGCTGCTCGCGCCGCTGCTCGTGCATGGCGCGTACAACGGCGCGATTGTGCTGATCTCCTTCGCGGGCCTTTCTCCGCTGTTTGACCGGCTGTCGCTGGTCTCCTGCGCGCTGCGGGCGGCGATGTGCGCGGGCCTTGCGCGAGAGCTGTCCCTTGCGTGGCGCGCAAGGCCGTCGGGCAGGCGCGTCTGCCTGCGTGACGGCAGGGCGATGAGCGTGCACGAGGGGCTGCTGCTGATCCTTGCACTGCTGGCGATGCTCGCCGCGGCGGTATTGCCCTTTCTTCTTCCGGAGGCGACGCGATGAACATGGCCCTGATCTGCGTGGGGCGGCTCAAGGAGCGCTACTGGCGCGAGGCCGCCGCCGAATACGAAAAGCGGCTGAGCCGCTTCGGGCGATTTGAGACGCTTGAGCTGCCCGACCTGCCCGAGCCTGCCAACAGCTCACCCGCCATCGAGCGGCAGATTTGTCAGAAGGAGGGCGAGGCCATCCTTGCGAAAATCCGCGAGGACGACATCGTCATTACCCTATGCATCGAGGGGAAGCAGCTTAACTCCGTGCAGCTCTCCCAAAAGCTCGCGGAGCTGAGCGCGACCGGGCGTCGCGTGGTGTTCGTCATCGGCGGCTCGCTGGGGCTGTCGGAGGCGGTGGTCGCCCGCGCACAGATGAAGCTCTCGTTTTCGCCGATGACCTTCCCGCATCAGCTGGCGCGCGTCATGCTGCTGGAGCAGACCTACCGCGCCATGAAGATTGCGGCGGGGGAGCGGTATCATAAATAGGAATGAAGGCATGGCTATGCAGTTTGACTTTGATCTCGTCGGCAAGATCGGCTCGATGGCGCTCATTCGCCGCGAGGACGCCGATATCGACTACAACATCTTTTCCCGGCTGGGGCGCGAGCTGCGCCCGGGCATGATCTGGGTGACGTCCGGAGCGGCGGAAATCGGGCGGCTTGACTACATCCGCCGCACCGGGCACGAGCTCGACTGCGCCAGCGTGGACGCCAAGACCGACTATGCCGCGCAGGGGCAGACCATCCTGATGGAGCAGTATCGCCACTTCATCCGTCAGGAGTACTCCGTGCGTCAGGTGCTGGTGGAGCATCAGCACTTCAACGACGCGGAGAAGCGCGAGCACATCCGCAGGCTGTTCCTGCGCGCGCGCGATCAGGACGCGATTCCGATTGTCAACTACAATGACCCCGTTTCCGACGAGGAAAACCGCAAGTGGGAGCTTTCCGCGCTGCGCCGCGAAAAGCGCGAGGTGCACGAGTGCGTGGACAACGACGAGACGGCGGCGGTCATCGCTGGGCTGGTGACGGCGCGCACGCTGCTCATCATGACCTCCACCGAGGGTATCTACGCCGACCCTACCGATCCCTCCACGCTCGTGCGCGACGTGCTCGCGCCCGACGCGCGCAGGCTGGAGGAAAGGGTGCGCGAGCTGCAGCGCCACTGCGTCGGCGCGTCGCGCGCGGGAGCGAACGGCGCGCACGCCAAGCTGGAATATGCGCTCGGCCCGGCGCTGCGCGGCACGACGGTCATCATCGGGCATGGACGCCACCGCATCAGCGATCTGGTGGAGGGGCGCGTGCCGTGTACAAGGATAGGAATTGACGGATGAAGGCAAATTATCACACGCATACCGCGCGCTGCGGCCACGCGATGGGCAGCGACGAGGACTATGTGCGCGCGGCCGTCGCGCAGGGCTTTGACGAGCTGGGTTTTTCCGACCATGTGCCGTGGCCGTATGCCTCGGGCTACACGCACCCGACCGTGCGCATGACGCTCGGGCAGATGGACGGCTATATCGACAGCATTCGGGCGCTTGAGCGGAAATACGCAGGCAGGCTCGCTGTCCGGCTGGGCTTTGAGTGCGAGTATTTCCCGGATTACATGGGCTGGCTGGCCGATATGCGCGCAGAGCGCGGCCTCGACTACTTGATTCTGGGCAACCACTACGACCTCACTGACGAGGGCGGCATGTACTTTGGCAGCACACGCACGCCCGCGCAGCTTCTCACCTATGTGGAGCGCACGGCGCGGGGCGTGCAGACCGGGCTGTTCGCTTATCTGGCGCACCCCGACCTGTTCATGCGCAGCTATCCTGCCTTTGACGACAACTGCCGCCAGGCGGCGCGCGATCTCTGCGCCGTCTGCCGGGAGTGCGGCGTGCCGATGGAGTATAACCTGCATGACCGCTATCTCGCGCCCGTGACGGGCAGGAGGAGCTACCCGCACCCGGAGTTCTTCGAGATTGCGGCGCAGGAGGGCGTGAGCGTCATCATCGGTCTTGACGCGCACGAGCCGGACGAGCTCGCCAATCCGGCGCAGTGGCTGCGCGCGGAGCGGGAGCTGGCTGCGCTTGGTGTCCGCCGTGTGGAGAGCCTGTGAAAAATAAGTGACCGCTTGCCAAAAACGATTGACAACGATCGTCCCTTGCCGTATGCTTTAAGCTGACACAGGCAAGACAACGCATTTTCAGGAGGCTTCCGATATGGGTTTTTTTGATAAGCTGCGCGCGTCCTTCGCGCGCTTCATGTCCGGGCGCTACGGCGCGGACAATCTCAGCTATGCGATGGTGATTGCCGCGCTGGTGATGACGGTCATCGGCGCGCTCAGCGGGCTGGGGATCCTGACGCTGATGGCCGACGCGCTGCTCATCGTCATGTTCGTGCGGATGCTCAGCAAGGATCGCTACCGCCGTGCGCACGAGAATCAGGTGTACCTCGAGAAGACGCAGAGCGTCCGCCGCGCCGTGACGGAGTGGATGAACCGCGTGAAAAACAGCAAGAAGTATCATTACTTTACCTGCCCCAAGTGCAGGGCGCGCCTGCGCGTGCCGCGCGGCGTGGGCAATGTCACCATCACCTGCAAGAGCTGCGGCAACAAATTCGACAAGAAGGCGTAAACGATGATACAAAGGCGGACGGCTGCAAGGGCCGCCCGCTTCAGATTGCCGTAAAAGGAGCTTTCTTCCCCAAAGGGGGAGAATGTGTTCCCTTCATTGCGTTCTGTGAAGGATGATGGGAATGCATGCGTTTGCTTCTGTCGGCGTCTGATGCGGGTGGCTGAGAGCCGCCCGCTTTTTTGGAGGCGGCAGTATTCATGAGCATGGAAAAGAGGCGGCGGCTCAGCCGTATTGCGGTCGTTCTGGCGCTGCTCGCGCTGGCGGCGATGTGCCTGCACCTGTGGCGGAACCACAGCGAGGAGATGCCCGTGGCGCAGGCGGAGTCCATCGGGCAAGATTATGAGCGGGACGTGCTGCGCGGCGAGGTATCGCTTGCGCAGGCCGGCGAGGGGCGCATCACCGGCACGCTGGAGCTGCGCGCAACCAACCGCACGGGGCAGGGGCAGACGACGGCCGTGCTGCGAACGCTGGCAGGCACGTCCGCAAGGGTCAGCCTGTCCGATGTGACGGTGGACGGCGAAGCGGCCGCTTGGCGCGCCGATGAGGACGGCCTGTCCGCGGAAATCGACGTGAGCTGGCCGGAGGGCCGGACGCTGCGCATCGGCTTCCAATTCGAGCTGGCGCTTGAGCATGGCGCCTATCCCGTCGGCAAGGACGGAGGAATCACGCTGGCGGCCTGCGCGCTGCCGACGCTGGCGACATGGAACGGCGAGGCGTGGGACACAGACGTGGACGCGTTGATGGAGACGGGCTATGCCGAGGCGTTCGACGCCGAGGTGCGCTTCCTGCTTGGCGAGGGACAGAGGCTCGTCTTTGGCGGCGCGCTGGTCGAAACGGGCGACGGAGTTCGCGTGGCGCGCATGACCGGCGCACGGGACGTGTCCTTTGCCGTGACGAGCGGCGGCGTCACGCGCGTGCGGGAAATCGTCGGCGTGCAGGTCAGCGCGATGGCCGCAAGCGGCGGTCAGGCTGAGCAGCTGTTGGATGCGGCGAAGACGGCGCTTGAGTCGCTTGAGGGCGCGGGCTTTGCCTATCCGTTTCATACGTTGGCCGTCGTACAGGCGGACGCAGGCTTTGAGGATGGCGTCATCGGCTCGGGGCTCGTCGCGCTTGGCAGGCAGAGCGACAGGGAGCTGTTCGTGCAGCGGCTGACGCGGCTCATCGCGCGGCAGACCTTCGGCATCCTCGTGGAAAACGATCCGTTCAACGCGCCGTGGCTGAGCGTATCCCTCGCCTCTGCCTGCGAACTGGCCGCTTACCGCCAGCGCAAGGGGGAGGCGGCCTATGAGGAACGCTTTGCGCAGACCGTGGAAATCGCCTCCCGGCTGACGAGGCCGCACGGCGTGACCGTCGGCGCGTCAGCGGACCGGTTTGGCGGCGACGCGGAGATGACGCAGGTGCTGCGCGATCAGGGCGGCGCGATGCTCATGGGCATCGAGCAGGCCGTAGGGCAGGAGGCGTTCGCGCAGGCGCTCATGCAGTACGCGCGGGAAAATGCGGGGAGGATCGCTGCGCAGCAGGATTTGGAGCGCGCGCTGCTCGAGGTCACGGGCAGCGCATGGGACGGCTATCTGGATGACGAGCTGGCCTTCTGACCTCCCGGCAGGCACAGCAGCAGGAGCAGCCCCGCGCATAGCGAGCCGAGCACCGGATACACGCTGGAGACAAGGCGGCCGAAGCCGATGAGCGCGAACAGCGCGCACAGCGCACAGGCGGACAGCACGCGCACGGGGCGAGGGCCGGGCAAAAGGCGCAGCAGCGCGGCGAGCATTGCGCAGAGCGTGGAGAGCGCGGCGGCGTAGAGGCACGCAGCCACCAGCAGGTAGCCGCCGACGCCCAGCGAGCGGCTGAGCACGACGAAGGGCATCGGCTGATCCCACACGGCGGGCAGGTGACAGCGGCAGACGGTCACGCCTAGCGACAGCAGCAGCGCAAAACCAACGCCAAAGAGCGCGACGGCACGCCTGCGCTGTGCGCGGCTCAGTGGCAGCAGCAGCGGCAGCACGCCGCCGAGCATGGCGGCGTTGAGCGCGCCGTAGACCGCGCCATCCGCGAGTGCGCGCACGGGCAGGTCGGGTGCAGCGGCGGGGTCGAAGCACGCCTCTCCGGCGGGCAGGGCCAGCAGGCGCAGCAGCAGCCCGGGCAGCAGCATACACAGCGCCGCGCCGGGCAGCGCCATCCCGGCCGCGCCGAGCAACGCCAGCGCGGCGGCTGCGGGCAGGGAGACGGCAAAGCCCAGCGCATAGGCATGGCGCAGCGGCAGCGTGAGCGCGGCGAGCTCCGCGCAGGCTGCGAGCATGGCGCCGCCCGTCACGGAGCACAGCAGCGCAAAGAGCGCCGTACACAGGCGTCCTAAGCGCTCGCCGAAGCGAACGCGGCACAGCGCCGCCAGCGTGGACGTGCCCGTGCGCTCGAGCTGCGCGGGCAGGCGCCAGAAAAGCGCGCACAGCGCCGTCAGCGCGCTGAGCACGGCGATGCCCGCCATCGCGCCATGCGCGGCGAAAAAGCGGACGATCTCGCGCCCGGAGGCAAAGCCCGCGCCGATTGCGCCGCCCAGCAGCGCCAGCGCGCAGGAAATCGCGCCCATGGTCATCCCTCCCGTCGCCAACAGCTATGCGCGCGGCGGGAAAAGTAGACGCGGCGGTATGCTTTTCCTTCCCTTTTGGGCGCAATGGCGGTATAATAAAAGGACAACCCGCATCTGGCGGGAAAACTATCCACGCAGAAGGAAGCGCTTTACCGATGCTCAGAACCAATTATTGCGAAATCGATCTCGACGCCATCCGCCACAACGTCGGCGTGATGCGTTCCCATATCGCGGGCGGCGCGAAATTCCTCGCTGTCGTCAAGGCGAACGCCTACGGCCACGGGGCTGTGCCCGTCGCGCGGGCGGCACTCGAGGCAGGGGCGGACATGCTGGCCGTCGCCATCCCGGAGGAGGGCGTGGAGCTGCGGCGCGCCGCCATCGACGCGCCCATCCTCGTGCTCGGCGGCGCGGAGCTGGAGGCGGCGGACGCCATCGTCGCCTCGCGGCTGACACAGGTGGTCTTTGACGAGGCCCGCATCCGGGCGCTGAGCGCCGCGGGCGAGCGGCTGGGGATGACCGCGCAGGTGCACCTCAAGCTCGACACGGGCATGAACCGCATCGGCGTGCGCACGCCGGAGGAGGCGCGCGCGCTGACGGCGCTGATCGACAGCCTGCCGGGCATCGAGCTGACCGGCTGCTTTACGCACATGGCGACGGCGGACGAGGACGACCGAGCGGGCACGCTCGCGCAGATCGCGCGCTTTGAGACGTTGTGCGCTGCGATTGCGCAGGTGCATCCCGCGCCCATCACGCGCCACGCTGCGAATACCGCGTGCATCTTCCGCTATCCGCAGGCGCACTTTGACATGGTGCGCGGCGGCATCGCGCTCTACGGCTATCCGCCCGTGCCCGAGGCTGTGGGCCTGCGGCCTGCGATGCGCTGGGTGACGCGCGGCGTGTATGTCAAGACCATCGCGCCGGGCGAGCGGGTCAGCTACGGCGGCACGTTTGAGGCGCAGCGCGAGACGCGCGTGATGACCGTGCCCGTGGGCTATGCGGACGGCTACAGCCGCGGCCTCTCCGGGAAGGGCTGCGTGCTCGTGCGCGGGCATCGCGCGCCGATTCTCGGGCGCGTGTGCATGGATCAGGTCATGGTGGACGTGACGGACATTCCCGACGCGCAGGTGGGCGACGAGGTCGTGCTGCTCGGGCGGCAGGGGGAGGCGTGCATCGACGCGCAGGAGCTGGCCGACTGGCTGGGCACCATCAGCTATGAGGTGCTCTGCTCGCCGTCGGCGCGCGTGCCCCGGGTGCATATCCATGCCTGATGCGCAAGGCCTGCGCGCCCGGATGCGTGCGATGCGGCGCGCGCTTTCGCAGCAGGAGCAGCTTGCGGCGACGCGGGCTGTCTGCGATCATCTGCAAAGGCTTCCGGCGCTTGCGCAGGCGCGGACGGTCATGGCCTATATGGCCGCGCGGGGCGAGCTGTCGCTTGAGCCGCTGCTTGAGGAGCTGCTTGGCGCGGGGAAAACGCTGTGTCTGCCGCGCTGCGAAGAGGCGGGGCACATGAGCGCCCGGCGCGTGACGATGCTTTCGGAGCTCGTGCCCGGCGCCTATGGCTTGCTCGAGCCGGGCGGGGACTGCCCGGAAACTGCACCTGATGAGATCGACGCAGTGCTCGTACCCGGCACGGCGTTTGACGCGTGCGGCGGGCGTGTCGGGCAGGGCGGCGGCTATTACGACAGGTTTCTGCCGCAGACGCGAGCGTACAGAATCGGCGTCTGCCACGACTTTGCACTGCTTGGGAGCGTCCCCGTGCAGGCGCACGACCAGAGGATGGACGCGGTGGTCTGCCCATCGGGGCTGACCGTCGCACACGAATACAGGAGGATCGAGCGATGAGCCAGAAGACGACGAAGGCCAAAAAGAAAAAGCATGTGAAGCCCCTGCGCCGCGCGCAGCGCTGGGGAGGGCAGGTGCTGCCCATGGCGGGCAAGCTGCTGGCGATCACCCTCGCCTCGGTGGTGGTGGGCCTGATGTTCAGCGCCCTGCAGATGATTGAAAGCCTGTGGCTGCGCGCGCTGATCTCGCTGGCTATCCTCTCGGGCGTGCTGCTGATGCACTTCAGCGAGGGCCTG
>JALFHA010000416.1 GCA_022776785.1 Clostridiales bacterium
ATGGAGCCCATGCGCCGCCGCTCTGCTGATTCGGTGCGCACATAAAAAAGCACCCTCCGTGCGCAGCTGCGCTGGAGGGGGCCTGTGCTGGCGGTGAAAATCAGTCCTTCTGGGCGAGCCACTCGTCGGCCTTGGCGGCAGACACGCGCTTGATGGTCTCCTCGGTGAAGGGGGACTCGGCGCCGCCCATCATGTAGAAGAAGAACTTGCCCTCGGGCGTCTTGTACAGGCGCTCCTCATAGCCGGCCGGATCGCCAAACGCGCCATGCGTGCGCTTGGACACGAGCTCCGCCGTATCGGTATCATACTCCACCTTACAGATGATTCTTTTCATATCGATTTCCTTTCATCGGGTTCAACGGGCCTCAAAAACGGCCTGTTATCCTTGATTTTTTGAGACAGCAAACGGAAAACCGCTGCAACGAACCACATGATAACATAAATCTTTTCAAAACGCAACACCCGAAGGGTGCTTTTTTTCCAAATGGAGCCAAAAGCGGGAATGCCAGGCAGTGCAGGGCTTGTAACACAGGCGCAGATTTGATAAAATACGAAGAAGATGCCCGCGCGGCTGCTTATCCGGCGCGCTGATAGGGGCTGTACGAAAGGTCTGTTTGGATATGACGCTGTTTGCCCTTTGCGCCTATGGTGCGGCGTGTGCCGCGCTCTGCCGTCTCTGTCCGAGACGCCTGCGCTGGATCGTCCTGCTGCTGCTCAGCCTCGGCTTTTATGCCGTGCGCGGTCTGCGCGGTCTGCCCTTTCTGCTGCTGACGGGGCTGTCCACATGGCTGGGCGCGCTGCTGATGGAGCGCGCCGCCAGCGCCCCGGCCGGTGCGCCCGGCGTGCCGCCGCCCTCCCGGGAGGAAAAGCACCGCCGTCGCGCGCAGGTGAAGCGCCGTCAGCGCATCGTGCTGGCCGCCGTGCTGACGGTCAACTTCGGCCTGCTCTTTGCGCTCAAGATGGCTGATGAGCTGCTGGGCTGGTTTGGCGCGCAGCCGCTCGGCTGGGTGCTGCCGCTGGGCATATCGTTCTACACATTCCAGTCGATGGGCTACCTCATCGACGTATACGGCGGCAAAACGCGGGCGGAGCGCAATCCGGCGCGGTTTCTGCTGTTCGTTTCGTTCTTCCCGCAGCTCATACAGGGGCCGATTAGCCGCTATGGGCAGCTCGCTCCGCAGCTCGCCTCGCCGCCTGACGTGGATGCACAGGGGGCCAAGCGCGGCGCGCTGCTGATGCTCTGGGGTCTGTTCAAGAAGATGGTGATCGCCGACAGGGCGCTGCCGCTCGTCTCCGGCGTGTTCGACGCGCCGGGCGGGGAGTTCGGCGGCGCGATGACGGTGATGGCTGTGCTGGCCTATTCGCTTCAGCAGTACACGGATTTCTCCGGCGGCATCGATCTGGTGACGGGCATCGCGGAGCTGTGCGGCGTGCAGCTCGCGCCCAACTTCCGCAGGCCGTACTTTGCCGTATCGCTGGGCGATTTCTGGCGGCGGTGGCATATCAGCCTCGGCACGTGGATGCGCGACTATGTGTTCTATCCCTTCGCGCTGACGAGGCCGATGCGCGCGCTCTCCAGAACGGCGAAGGGGCGCTTCGGCGCGGAGATCGCCCGCGCGCTGCCCGCGGCGCTGGGCAATATCCTCGTCTTTCTGCTGGTCGGCCTGTGGCACGGCGCGACGGCGAGCTTCGTGCTCTGGGGGCTGTACAACGGCGTGATCCTCGCCGTGAGCGCGCTGCTCGAGCCCGCCTACCGGCGCTTCGGCGAGCGCCACGCGGCGCTGGCCGGCAGCCGCGGGTTTCATGTCCTGCGCGTGCTGCGCACGTTTGTCATCGTCAACATCGGCTGGTTCTTCGACCGGTGCGCCTCTGCGTCAGGTGCGCTGCGCATGATGGGCGCGGTGCTGTGCAGCCCGCAGGCGGGCCAGCTCACCGGTCAGACGCTCGCGGCCCTCGGCCTGCCCGCCGCGGATGCGTGGGTGCTTGTGCTGTCCGCCGCGCTGCTCTTTGCCGTGTCGCTGGCGCAGGAGCGCGGCAGGGATGTGCGCGGCTGGGTGCTCTCGCGCCCGCTGCCGCTGCGCTGGGCGATCATCATCGGCGCTGTCGTGGCCGTGCTGCTGCTGGGCGTATGGGGCTCCGGCTTTGACGAGGCGACGTTCATCTATTACCAGCTCTGACGGGAGAAAGCTATGAAGAAACGAATGAACACGCTGCGGCGTGTGCTGACGGGCGCGCTGTTCTTCGCGCTGCTGCTGGGGACGCTGGCGGCCGTCTCGCGCGTGGTGGAGCGCAAGGCGAGCCGCACCCGCTTTGAGCCCTTTCTCAGCGAGCCGGAGGATATTGATGTGCTGTTCATCGGGGACAGCCTCGTCGTCAACGGCGTCTTTCCGATGGAGCTGTGGCAGGACTACGGCATTGCCGCCTACAACCTCGCCAGCTACGGCAACACGCTGCCCGTGACCTATTGGACGCTGATGAACGCGCTGGAGGCGGCGTCGCCCCGGCTGGTGGTCGTCGGCGTGAAGGACGTGGAGAAGAGCTACAAGCTCTCCGGCAGCAGCAGCGACGTGCACACGGCGCTGGACTGCTATCCGCTGAGCCTGACGAAGCTCCGCGCCGTCAACGACCTGATGGACGATCCCTACGCCGTGGATGACAGCGGCGTGCGCTATGCGGACATGAAGGGGGAATACCTCTTTACGCTGGGCAAGTATCACAGCCGCTGGAGCGAGCTGAGCACGTCGGACTTTGGCGGCTACGCGCTCAACCGGCAGAAGGGCGCGGAGACCGGCACGGGCGTGGCGGACGCACGGGATTACGACCTCATCGACGAGGGACAGGCCGCCGAGGAGGGCGGCTGGGGCTATGTCTATCTGCGCCGCATCCTCGGGGAATGCGCGGACAGGGGCATGGAGGTGCTGCTCGTCCACCTGCCATACATCGCGTCGGAGGAGGAGCAGATGGCAGCCAATGCCGTGCGCTATATCGCGGAGGAGTACGGCGTGGGCTACATCGATTTTGTGAGCCAGGATGACACCGTGGACTACGCGGTGGACTGCATGGATGCGCGCGCGCACCTCAACGCCTCCGGGGCGCGGAAGGTGACGGACTATCTGGGCCGCTACATCGCGGAGCATTATGACGTGGAGGATCGCCGCGGGCAGGCTGGCTGGCTCGACTGGGACGAGGATATGGCTGTCTACGCGCGGGACAAGGACGACCTGCTGCGCAGCCAGAGCAGCCTTGAGAGCGAACTGATGCTGCTGCACGATGACGATTACAGCGCGTATGTCCTCGTGCGCGATGCGCAGGCGCTCTGCGGGAGCGACAAGCTGCGCACGCTGATGCACAACATCGTGCGCGAGCACGTCTACGAGGAGGACATGTTCTCCAAGTGGGCAAACGCCATCTTCCCGCTGGAGCGGCTGGAGGCGGCGGGCGCACAGCCCTATGCGCTGCTGGCGGAGCGGAGCGAGGGAACGTTTACTGAGCTTGTCGGGGATGAGCTGAACGGCGGTGCGGCGCTGTCGTTCGGGGAGCTTGCGCTTGACGCCGATGTGCAGGGCGTGTGCGTGACCCTGACTCAGGGCGACGGACGGGAGAGCGCTGCGCAGGGCGCGGATGTGGCCGTGCTTGTCGTGCGCGCTTCGACCGGGGAGGTCGTCGCGGCGAAGGGCTTCGCGCTGACAGAGACGGAAGAATAGATGACAGCCCAGCCTTTCGGTGAATGAAGGGCTGGGCTGCCTTGATCGGGGCTTTCAGCCCTCCGCCCACCGGTGCATGATGCGGCATTCCTCCTGCGCCATGCCGGGGAACACGCCCTCGCGCAGTGCGCAGAGGGAATCGTCGTGCGCGCGCAGCAGCGGCAGCAGGTGCGCCCAGTCCATCACGCCCTGACCGAGCGGAAGGTTCTGCCACTTGCCGTCCACATCGAACGCGCCATCCTTGACGTGCAGCACGGCGATGCGCTCGCCAAAGCAGGCGAGGCTGCGCTCGAGCAGCTCGCGCTGCGCCTCGGGGGCGGTGGTTTGCGGGGTGACGAGGTTGGCTAAATCGAAGACGATGCGCAGGCGCGGGTGGTTCACGTCCGCGATGAGACGGCGGGTGAGCTCCGGCGTGTTGAGCGTGTGCAGCGCGACGGGCTCGATGCCCACGAATGCGCCGCAGCTCTCCGCCGCGGCGACGGCGCTGCGCGTGAAGTCGAGCAGGCGGGCGTAGGCGGCCTCCCGCTCGGACTCGTCGAAGGTGAAGTGCGTCGTTTCTGTGCCGACCACGTCCGCGCCGAGCAGGACGCTCGCGCGCAGCGCATCGGCAAAGGCTGCCTTGGCGGCGGCGAGCTTGTCGGGGTCGCGGTCGCTGGCACTGACGTAGCAGCCCATGACGGGCACGGCGATGCCCTCTCCCGCGAACGTATCGCGCAGGGACGCGAGGGCTTCGGGCGTCATATACTGCGCGGCAGGCGGCGGGAACGCCTTGGTGAAGGCGAGCTGCGTGGCGGCGAAGCCCGCCTCCCGGATGGCGCGGGCGAGTGCGGCGGGCTCCATGCGGCCGAAATCGTGGCCTCTCATGCCGATTCTCATGCGAATACCTCCCAGATGGATGATGATACGTCCATTATACTCCGCCCGCGGCCAAAAGGAAATGGCCTGCGCCGATTGCGCCGCGCCCGGCTTTGGGGTATAATGAAAAAAACGCTGTCAAGCGACAGGAGGACATTATGGAGCTTCAGAAAATCCTTTCTCTGGTCGATCATACGCTGCTCAAGCCCGAGGCGACGTGGGCGCAGATCCGCGACATCTGCGACGATGCGATGAAGTATCACACGGCGACGGTGTGCATCCCGGCGAGCTATGTGCGCGCGTGCCATGACTACATGGCCGGCCGCCCGGACCGCGTGGGCGTGTGCACGGTCATTGGCTTTCCGACGGGCTATTCCACGACGGCGGCGAAGGTCTTTGAGGCCGCGGACGCCGTGAAGAACGGCGCGGATGAGATCGACATGGTCATCAACATCGGTATGCTCAAGGATGGGCGCGACGACGAGGTGCTCGCGGAGATCAACGCCGTGAAGGCGGCGTGCGAGGGCCGCGTGCTCAAGGTCATCATCGAGACCTGCCTGCTGACTAAGGAGGAGAAGGTGCGCATGTGCGCCATCGTCTCCCGCTCGGATGCGGATTTCATCAAGACCTCGACGGGATTCTCGACGGCGGGCGCGACGTTTGAGGACGTGGCGCTGCTGCGCGAGCATACCGACGCACACAAGGGCGTCAAGGCGGCGGGAGGCATCGCCTCGCTCGCGGACGCGGAGCGCTTCATTGAGCTGGGCGCTGGCCGGCTGGGTACGAGCCGCATCGTCAAGCTCGTCAAGAACGAGGAGGCCAGCGGGTACTGATACTGTTCTGCACGAGCCCGCTTTTTCTCCCGAAACCGCGAAAAAACATTGACACGGACAGAAAAAGCTGTTATCATAGACGAGTGAGCCGCTCGGGACTGGTCTGTCTAAACGCGCAAGCGTACCTAAGCCCGGCGAGTATAAAAATAGGAGGTGTCACCAAATGTACGCTATTATTGCGACTGGTGGCAAGCAGTACCGCGTCAGCGAGGGCGACGTGATCTACATCGAGAAGATCGATGCGCAGGTCGATTCTACCGTTTCTTTCGACGTTCTGCTCGTGGAGAAGGACGGCGACGTGACCATCGGCAAGCCGGTTGTTGACGGCGTGAAGGCCGAGGGCAAGGTTGTCGGCCAGATTCGCGGCGAGAAGATCATCGTCTTCAAGTACAAGTCCAAGAAGAACTATCGCCGTAAGCAGGGCCATCGTCAGCCGTACACCAAGGTGGAGATCACCAAGATCGGCTGATCGGCCATGACCACCATTACCGTTTACGGGACGGCGCAGGGCGAGGTGCGCGGCTTTGAGGCCAGCGGCCACGCCGGGAGCGCCCAGTCCCGGAGAAATGATCTGGTCTGCTGCGCGGTTTCCGTGCTCACGCAGACCTGCGTCAACGCGCTGGAGGCGGTCGCGGGCGTCGTTCCCGAGGTCGTGCTGCGCGACGGCTACCTGCGCTGCCTGCTGCCCGAGGGCGTAAGCGGCGAGACGATGGCTGCGGCACAGATCATTTTTCGCACAGCCCTTCAGGGGCTGACCGACATCGAAAAGACCAACCCGAAGCGCATTCGGGTACAGCAACAAGAATGGAGGCAAGCAGATGCTTACGATGAATCTTCAGCTCTTCGCGCATAAGAAGGGCACCGGTTCCTCCCACAACGGCCGCGACAGCGAGTCCAAGCGCCTGGGCGCCAAGCGCGCCGACGGCCAGTTTGTGCTGGCTGGCAACATCCTCTACCGTCAGCGCGGAACCCACATCCATCCGGGCACGAACTGCGGCATCGGCGGCGATGACACGCTGTTTGCGCTGGTGGATGGCGTCGTCCGTTTCGAGCGCATGGGCAAGAAGAAGACCCAGTGCAGCGTCTATCCGGTCGCGCAGTAATTCCGCGCAGACGGGGACAAGAACCGTATAAAATGAGAGCCAGACGGGGTTTGCCCGGTCTGGCTCTTTTGCATAGTAATACTATTTTGCGGCTAAAATCTAGTGTAATGACATATTGATTTATGAACCAAGATATAGTACACTTCTCATATCACATATGAGAGGGGTACAGCCATGGGCAGACCTAAGAAAAAC
>JALFHA010000014.1 GCA_022776785.1 Clostridiales bacterium
GGGTTCAAATCCCTCCTTCTGCGCCATTGAAAAAGCCTTGATTTCATTAGAAAATCAGGGCTTTTTTCATGCTCAAAAACGGGGCTTTACCCTTTAATTTACCCTTTACAGGTTTTCGGGGCTATTTCTGCCCGGCCTGAAGCCCGTCGAAATAGTGCTGCATTCGGTCGGCGCTGTCCTTCTGCATCTTCTGGGAAACGTGCCCGTAAACGTCAAGCGTAAACGCCGCCGTGGCGTGGCCGACGTTGGCCTGTACCGTCTTGATGTCGTCGCCATTCTGGAGCGAGAGCACGGCGAAGGTGTGCCGCATATCGTGAAAGCGGACTTCCGGCAGGCCGATTTCCTTCACGATCCGCTTGAAGTGGTTGTAGACCGTCGGCGCGCACAGGTGGCCGCCTAGCTCGTTTGTGAAGACCAGATTCCAGTCATTCTCCCACGCGCCTCCAGCAAGCAGACGGTCTTCATTCTGCTTCCTGCGCTGCTGTCTCAGGACATCCATCACGAAGGGCGCGGCCTGAATCCGGCGCACGCGGTCAGTTTTACAGCTTACGAGGCTGTACTGACCGCCTTTTTTGTGTTCCTTCTGGAGCTGCTTGTTGATTGTCAGCACGCCGCCGTCAAAGTCCACGCAATCCCACGTCAGGCCCAGAATCTCCCCTTGCCGTAAGCCTGTGAACAAATCGACGCGGTACACCCGCTCATAGCGGTGGCCCTCAATGGCCTTGAGCAGCGCCTTGATTCCATCTTCCTCCAGAAAGCTGACTTCCTTCTTTTCTGCACGGGGGAGGATACAAGCGTCTGCCGGATTGCTGCGCAGATAGCCCACCATGACGGCCTGCTTCAAGGCCCGGTGCAGTACACCGTGCAGATTCTTGATGGACTTTGCGCTCAGACCGTCGGGGGTGTCCGGCGACTTGAGCAGCCGGTTATAGAGAGCTTGTATCTGGTGCGGGCGCAGGTCTGTCAGCCGGATTGCCCCGAGTGCGGGCTTGAGGTGCGTTTCGATGTGCGAGCCGTAGTGCGCCACAGTGGCCTGCTTCACGCCGCCCAAATAGTCCCTGTGCCACAGGTCGAGCCATTGTCCAACGGTCAGCTTGGAGGGCGCAACATACGACCCATCGTCTATGACCGTCGTAATCTGCTGGAGGCGCTGGCGCACTTCCTTTTGCGTCTTGCCATAGACGCTTTTCTGTATCTGCTTGCCTGTTCCGGGGTCGCGGCCCACGGTATAGCGGGCCTCCCATGTGCCGTCCTTGCGCTGGCGGATCGTGCCGCCGCCCTGGGCGTTACGGGTTTGCTTGCGGGGCATCGTCGTCGGCCTCCTTTCTCATTTCGGGGAAAGAGCTGACAAGCCCTTCCATCGTCTTGCTGAACCGGGAAATCCGCTCGACCAGATCGCTTGTCGTCATCATAAATTTGATGGGCCCGGACTGAATACAGGCGCTTGCCTTGCCCGTGACCTCGATTTTATACCCGGCGTCTTGAAGCATGGCGAGCACGTCGGCGTTCTGAATCAGAAAATTTGCCAGATACGCCATATAGTCGCCGCCGACGGCATCCTCGGCGGCTTTTTGTCTTTCATGGTCTGCTTTGGCCGAATCGTCAAGCATTTTAATCAGATCGTCAATAATCTGCTTACCTTCCGGTGTTGCCTGGCTCGACACATCGTTAAGAACTGATAGCGTTGCATCTGATAGTGCTTCCGATTCTCCGCTTCCGGTAGTCCAGATAATTGATTTTGCCCATGAAGATTCTTGAGTAACAAACTTTGTGCCTAAAGCCGAATCAATCTCTGACAGTTTTGAAATCGAAGGCTCTATAAGACCGTTTTCATACTTTGATACAACAGAGCGCTTTACTCCGATTGCATCAGCTAATTGTGCCTGAGTCCATCCCTTCTCCTTCCGCGCTTTTCGGATTGATTCTCCGATACGGTTGTTCATAGCGCGTCACACCCTTTCTTGTACGATTGTATCTTATCAGGAACCTTTAGTCAAGATGTTCCCGAAAAACACTTGACACGTCCCGGCCAATGTGATAGTATGTTATCAACAGGAACCGTTATGTTCCTAACAATCACAATCGGAGGTGAATTTCTTTGGAAAAGTTGACATTGACCGTTCGTGAAGTTCAGCAGGCGCTGGGTATCGGGCGCAATGCCGCTTACTGCCTCGCCAACCGGGCCGATTTTCCCGCTATCAGGCTGGGCAATAAACTGATTATTCCCCGAGACGCTTTTCTGCGCTGGCTGGAGGCGCAGACGGCGGATAAGCTCGACGCGATTGCTGGCAGGTGATGGCCTTGCCAAACTTCACCGACGACAGGGGGTTCACGAAGTTCCCGAACTCGCTGAGGTGCGCCCCTTGGAGGAATAAACCTAAGACCGTCGCCGTCTACTTTTTCTTGCGCATCAACGCCAACCACTTTGAAAACGGTTTTGATAAAATAACGATATATCCGGGAGAAGTTGTGTCTGGCCGCGCACAGATTGCCGCTGAAACGGGTCTCACGGAGGATGAAGTGCGCACGGCAATTTCTCATCTGAAACGTTCCGGACATATCACCAGCCGTTCCACCAACAGTTACACGGTTTTTTCCTTTACGGACAAGGAAAATTGGGGTGATATAGCTGACTGCATCCCCAGCGAAATCCCCAGCACCTTCCCCAACGATTCCCCAGCGATTCCCCAGCAAATCCCCAGCGAATCCCCACAAATAGAGACTAGAAGACTTAGAGACGGGGAGAAAGAGTCGCGCAAGCGCTTCTCTCCCCCCTCCGTTGATGAGGTTGCGGCTTACTGCCGGGAGCGTGGGAACGCGGTGGACGCGCAGCAGTTCTGCGACTTCTACGCCGCGAAGGGCTGGAGGGTTGGCGCACAGCCCATGAAGGACTGGCGTGCGGCGGTTCGGACGTGGGAGAAACGGGACGGCGGGAAGGAGGATCGCAGGAATGACAGACGCTCAGACCTCTTTGGTGGCTACGGCGCGCTTTGAGCGCTCCTTCATCGGTGCGCTGCTTAACGGCGACATCCGCGCCACGAGCATCGAGCTGCGCGCGGCGGATTTCACGGACGCGTTTTGCGCACGGGTCTTCGGTGCCGCTCTGACGCTGGAGGCGCGCGGGCAGGCTTGTGACCTTGTGACGGTGACGGACTTCTGCCCAGACCTCGAAGCCGGCACGCTGGTCGAGCTGGCACAGGAGGCCGCGCCGGTGGCCTCTCTTGCTGCCCAGCACGCGCGGAGCATCCGGGAGGCGGCACAGAGGCGGGCAGTCCGCGCGGCGGCGCTGGAGCTTGCGCAGAAGGCCGGAGAGCCGGACAGTCCGCTGTCCGAGCTGCTGGACGGCATGAAGGCGCGCCTCGATACCCTTGCCGGGGCGCTGTGGACGATGTGGACGCGCTGTGCGGCTTCTACGAGGACTTGACGAGCGGACCGGTCGAGCCGGTTGCACGATTTGGGTTCAGCAGGATCGACGACGCGCTGACCATCGCAGGCGGCAAACTCATCGTCATCGGCGCGCGGCCTTCGGTCGGCAAATCTGCGTTGCTTCTGCATCTGGCGTTGAACGCCATCGACGCGGGGCGGAGGGTGCTGCTGGTGTCGCTGGAGATGTCTGAGACAGAGATCATCGGGCGCATGGTTTCCCGCAAGAGCGGCGTCCCGGCAGGGCGAATCAGCAATCGCAACCTGTCGGGCAGCGAGCTTGAGCGCGTCGCGGAGAGCTTCGCCCTCCTGCCGGGAGATCGTTTTCGCATTAGCACAAAGGCGCAGACACCTCAGGATGTACGGCGCGAGGCGCTGCGGATGCGGGCAGACGGCGGCCTTGACCTTATCGTGGTCGATTATCTCCAGCTCATGACGCCGGGCCAAAAGGCGGGCAACCGTACGGAGGCCGTCGGCATCATCAGCCGGGGGCTCAAGATGCTTGCCATGGAGTTGGGCACGCCCGTGCTCACGGCGAGTCAGCTAAGCCGCGCGAGCGAGCGAAACGATGCGCCGCGCCTGTCCGATCTGCGGGAATCCGGCTCGATCGAACAAGACGCAGACGGTGTGATTCTGCTTCACGCGCCGGATGAGAAGGAGAAGCCCGCACGGCAACTCATTCTGGCGAAAAACCGTCAAGGCCGCTGTGGCGGGTTTGACCTGATCTTTGACGGCGCGCGGATGCTGTTCGCAGAGAATACTTGAGAGGGGGTGAGGACGTGGATATTCAGGAGCGCATTCAAGGTGGCCTTGATGTGGTTCGCCGCGAGGCCAAAGGCGCGTGTGGAAAGCGCCGGTCGTGGAAGACGCACGCGAAGCTCATGCGCATGGCTGCTGCGCACATCGAGGCGTGCGGCGTGCCGTGGGAGGCTTACGAGAGCGAGTTTTCCCGCGAGCTTGCGGCGCTGATGAAGCTGTGACTTCTCGCCGCTTTGAGGGAAAGGAGGACGTTTTGAATTCAAAGAGGAAGGGCAGTGCAGCCGAACGCGAGCTGCTGCACCTGCTGGAGGCGCACGGGATTGC
>JALFHA010000018.1 GCA_022776785.1 Clostridiales bacterium
GCGGGCATGTTCGCCATGATTGGCGCGGGCGTGTACGAGGTCGTCATGGCCGCGGGGGAGAAGAAGAATATCCGCGACCTGCTGCGCGAGTCGGAGGACTGATACAGCAACAGAAAACGGGCATCCTCAGCCTTTCTGGCCGGGGATGCCCGTTTTGCGTATAGGATTATTTCCGCATCGTCTTGCGGAAGTTGTAGCGCGTCTTCCAGTAGCGGCTCTCGCGGCGAAGCGTATTGAGGATGTCGCCGCCGAGAAAGAGAATCACGTTGAGCAGGCACAGCGCGATGGTCACACGCGTGGAGGTGCTGCCGACGATGAACTCATAGGTGTAGAGCGCCGCGTCGATGAGAGCGAGAACTTTCATCTTGACGGGCAGAATCATGAACAGCAGCACCTCTTCATTGGGGAACATCGCCGCGTAGGCGAAGAACAGCGAGAGGTTGAGGTAGGAGTTGCTTGCATAGCCCGTGATCAGGCAGGCGATGACTGCGGCGACCATGCCGACGAGGTAGTAGAGGTTGAACTTGACCTTCCCCCAGCGGGCCTCCAGCCCCATGCCAATAATATAGTAGAAATAGAGCGAGAAGATGATGAAAATGGGCGAGGATGACGGCGGCGCAAACACGAAGGTAATCGCTCGCCAGATCTGCCCGCGCATCAGGCCGCTGCGCGTGAGGGTGATGAGCGAATACAGCTGATAGCCGACGCTCGGCCAGATGAGCATCAGCGCGTAGACGATGCCCTGCCCGAAGACGATGTACTTGATGAGATCGCTGATGGCAAAGCGCCGGAGCCTGCGCTCAAGATCGTAGTTGATGGGACGCTTGTTCACGGGAATAACCCCTCCTTTGCAGATAGTATACCATAATTGACCGGCTGGGAAAACCGAAAAACGGCACGAAAACGGCTGACCGGCGCGATTTTTCTGCAAACCGGCGGTCTGCGCATCACTGCACGCCGAAGAATTCCTCGTAGGGCAGCATAGCTGCGCCTGCGGCGTCCTGGCGGGTGTCGGAGGGAAGAAAAGCTGTGTGCAGGTGCTCGAGGCTCTCCGGCAGGCAGCGCGCGCGAAGCTCCCGGCGGACGGCTTTGGAAAAGGCTTCCGATGTGCAGATGTCGCCGGAAAACACAATGCCCTGCGGGTTGAGCAGCAGGATGGCCGGGGCAAGCGCCTCGCCCATGGCGGCCCCTGCGCGCCCGATGAGCTGCGCACAGCCGGGACAGCCATCGCGCGCAGCGAGGACGAGCGCACGGGGGGTGACAGCTCCTGTGCAAAGGCGGGCGAGCGCGGCAAAGCCGCTGTCCTGCGCAGCCAGCCGCGCCTGCGCCTGACTGCACAGCGCGTCATCGGAGACGAGTGTCTCCAGCTCGCCGCCGCTGACGCGCAGGCTGCCGATCTCGCCGGCAAGCCTGTCCGCGCCGCTGTACACGCGCCCGGAGAGCACCGGGCACAGGTGAACGCCGCGCCCGAGCTGGACAAAGAGCAGACAGTGGCTCTGCGCATAGGTGGGATTGGCGTTGACCGCGCGGGCGGAGCAGCGCACGCCGTGCTCGACGCGCACGGGCACGCCGAAGCGGGCCTCCATGCGCTCGCGCAGCGCCAGGTTGCGCAGCGAAGGCATGTGCGCATAGCGGACGATGACGCCGCGCTCAGGCTCGACGATGCCGGGCGCGCCGATTCCGATGGCCGCGAGCCGGGCGCGCTGAGCGCCCAGCCCCGATGCAAGGCTGTCGATGGAATCATCGAGCGCGCTGAGCAGCTCCGGAACCGCGACGCCGGGGGAGAGCGGATGCACGACGTCGGCGATGACCTCCAGCGCGAAGTTGAGGCAGACGGCCGTCACCTGCGCGGCGTTGAAGCGCACGCCGATGAAATAACCTCCCTCGGGATGGATGCTCAGCCGGGTGGCCCTGCGCCCGGCTCCGGTGCTGCTGGTATTCTCGCCCTCGAGCAGAAGCCCCTCCCGGAGCAGCTCGTCCACGAGCGAAAGCGTGGATTCCATGCTGAGCCTGCTGAGCTGCT
>JALFHA010000022.1 GCA_022776785.1 Clostridiales bacterium
CTCGACGCGGACGGCCCGATGGTCGCCGAGGTCACGCGCGTCTACCAGATGGGCAAGGAGGAGATGGCCTACTTCACCTTCGGCGGCTGCGATTTCCGCGCGTACATCGATTCCGACGAGGGACTTCGCAAGGGCGATACCGTTCGCCTGTCGCTCAAGCGGCGCGGCGTGTTCCTCTTTGACCGCGAAACGGGGGAGAGAATCCGATGAAAAAGAAGAAGCAGCCCGCAGAGCAGGAGCTTGGGGAGCGCAGCTTCTTTACGCGCATCGAGCCGTTCCTGTATCTGCTTCCGTTCTTTCTGGGCATTGCGGTGTTTACGCTCTATCCGGTGGTGAACGTCGTGCTGATGTCCTTCAAGGAGGGCTACAGCCACCTGACGCGCAATTTTACCCAATGGGGCATAGCGAACTATCAGACTGTGCTGCGCGATCCCAAGTTCGCGCAGGCCATCGGCAACACGGTCAAGTATGTCGTGTGCGTGGTGCCGATTTCCACCTGCATCGCCGTCGTCGTGGCCTATCTGCTCAATCAGAAGCTGCGCTATCAAGCGCTGTTCCAGACGGCGTACTTCCTGCCGATGGTCACCTCCATCACGGCGGTCGGCCTGGCGTGGAAGCTGATGTACAACAAGAATTTCGGCATCATCAACTACATTCTGTCCTTCTTCGGCATCGACAAGATTCCGTGGCTGGAAAACGCCGCGTGGAGCATTCCAGCGCTTGTCATCTTCGGCGTGTGGAACATCCTGCCGTTCACGATTATCCTGCTGCTCTCGGGCCTGCAGAACATCGATCCGCAGTATTACACCGCCGCGCGCGTGGACGGCTCCAGCGGAACGCGCATCTTCTTCCGCATCACCGTGCCGCTGCTCGCCCCGACCATCTCCCTGGTGTGCATCGTGAACACGATTTCGTGCTTCAAGGTCTTCTCGGAGCTGTATCCGCTCTTTAACGGCAAGCCGGGACCGTTCAACAACCTCTATACGGTGGTCTACTACATCCGCTACGCGATGATGGAGAACCGCAAGTACGGCGTGGCGGCCGCTGCGGCGCTGGTGCTGTTCCTGTTCATCTTCGTGTTCACGATGATTCAGCTCGCGCTTCAAAATCGCAAACGCAAGAGGGGTGTGTGACATGAACGGAAGAAGGTTTTCCCGGTTTCTGATCTACTTTTTCCTGACGCTCGGCGCGATCATCATGCTGCTGCCGTTCTTCGTGATGTTCACCTCGGCCTTCAAGACCACGCAGGAGATCAACAAGTTTCCGCCGCAGTGGCTGCCCAGCCATCTGAGCCTTGACAACTTCCGCCGAGCGTTCGCGATGGCGCCGTTTGCGACGTATTTCCTCAACTCCGTCATCGTGATGGTCTGCTCGGTCGGCCTGACGACGTTTACGACGATTCTCGCCGCGTTCGCCTTCTCCCGGCTGCGCTTCCCCGGCCGCAACGTGATCTTCTCGCTGCTGCTCTCGCTGATGATGATTCCCTTTGAGATGCTCATCATCACGAATTACTCCACCATCGTCGATTTGGGGCTGTGGGACTCGATTCCCGCGCTGATCCTGCCGTTCACCAGCTCGATCTTCTACACCTACATCCTCAAGAACTTCTTTGACTCGGTGTCCGACAGCCTGTACTGGTCGGCGCGCATCGACGGCTCGAGCAACTGGCGCTACCTCTGGAAGGTTATGGTGCCGATGGCGCGCCCGTCGCTGATGACGATCATCCTGCTCAACGCGCTAGCGAGCTGGAACTCGTTCATGTGGCCGATGTACGTCATCTCCAGCAAGGAAAACCGCACGCTGCCGTGGGGCCTTCAGGTGTTCACGACGGAGGCGGGCTCCTATCCCGAGCTGCTAATGGCGGCCTCGACGGTCGTCGTGCTGCCGGTCATCATCCTGTTCCTGTTTGCGCGCAAGTATATCGTCCGCGGCGTGGCGCGCGGCGGATTGAAGGGGTAACCTTCAGCCGCATAAAACGCACAAAAAAACAGAGTCCGCAAGGCAAAAATGCGGACTCTGTTTTTTGTGTGCATCAATACTCTTTGTTTTCATACCGCCTGCACCAGACATACTTGCTCACGGCGCTGCGCTGCGCGGTGATGCCGCTCAGGACGCTTTGCAGATATGAGGGCAGAAACTCGTCGTACTTGACCTCCAGAATCTCGACGGGATCGTCAAAGACCGGATAGGTCGGCAGGCTGGGGTTGAACATGTCGGAGGAATACAGCCCTGTGCGAAGCTGCTTGTCAAACGTGATGCGCACCTCCTCGGCAGGGTGGATGTACGCCTCGCGCACATAATCCACGATGACCGCAGGGCGCAGCAGGCGCGTGCGCATTTCGCGGAAGACGTCGTGGAAGAGCGGGTGGCGCATCCGCTGAAGCCCCTCCGGGTCGCCCGCGATGAGCTGCTCAGCGAGGTCGCGGGGGATGGTCACGGACTGCTTGGAGATTAGGTCGCCATACTTGCTCTTGCATTCGAGCTTGATGACCCTGTCGGAGAAGTTGTAGATGCGGATGCGGTACTTCCTGCGGTTGCCCACGCCGGCGATCTTCTCCTCGAGCGCGTCGTCATTGATCGTGTCAAAGTACAGCGAGCGGATGTGATACTCGTTGCGCTCGTTGCCGTTGGGATCGAGCTGCATGAGCGGCCTGAGCACACCGCGCAGCACGGTCATCTCTGCCGGGGTGATGTGGTACTTGAGCTCGTGGCGCAAAGGGATGTTTCGGATGGTTGGCATAGGCGTCTTACCTCGTCAGGCGGGAGGAATCAGTTGCCCGCCTCGGACTGGCAGGCGATCAGCGTGGCGCTGTGCACGCCCTCGGTGTCCAGCAGCTTGTTCACGATGTCAAACCGCTCGCGCAGCTGCACCTCGACGGTCAGCTCTACGCCGCCGGGGGTGACGGTCTTGCTGCGCAGGCGCTGCACCTTGATGCGGCGCACGAAGCTCATGACCTCGTCCTCGGCATCCTCGTCATAGTGCGTGACGAGCAGGAAGGTGTTCGGCGAGCGCAGACGGAAGAAGGACAGCGCCAGCATCGCCACGGAGATGCCCGCCACCACGACCAGCGCAATGGTATACAGCTCCGCGCCCAGCAGAATGCCCATCGTCAGCGACCAGAACATGTAGGCGGTATCCAGCGGATCCTTGACGGCGGTGCGGAAGCGCACGATGGACAGCGCGCCGACCATGCCCATCGACAGCGCAATGTTCGACTTGATGCACATGACCACGGGCGTGGTAATCATGCAGAGCATGATGAGCGTCGTGGCGAAGGACGGGGAATAGAGCACGCCGCGGAAGGCCTTGCGGTAGACCAGTGCGATCACCAGGCCGACCAGAAAGCCCATCGCCAGCGCCAGCACCATCTTGGTGGGCGAGAGATTGGCCATCTGCTGGGAAAACCACTCTGTAACATTCGCGTCGTTGATGATGTTCTTCATGAGTCGAATCCTCCTTGAGTTGGGATGAATAGCGATGCGGTTTACTTGTCCGGGTTCTCTGGGCAGGGGCCGAAGTAGGCGGTCAGCTCCTCGTCGGTGAGGCCAAAGAAGCTCTTGGCATCCTGCCAGATGTAGTAGGGACGGCGGTTGAAGATGCGCGTAATCATGCGCTCGCAGCGCGAGGCCCAGTAGTTGTAGGCGCCCTCAGGATTCTTGGGCTGGTCAAAGCCGATCTTCGGGTGGAGCTCGGCAGCCCAGCGCTGGAAGTGCATCTGCATCTCCGGCTTGATCTCCAGAATCATTTCATTGAAGAGATTGGTCAGGAATTCCGGGGTGAAGACCGTCTGGAAGAGCTCGCCGTAGCGCTTGAGGAACATGTCGCGGTATTCGGGCACCTGAACCAGCTTGGAGATGAACAGGTTCGACTTGATGTTGTAGTTGCCCATACCGCCCTCCTTGAGCACATAGGAGATGCCGCCGGAGATTTTGCCGGACACGGTGACGTTGAAGAAGCCCCAGTCGGAGTCGTAGAACAGGTAGCGCCACTTGCCGTCGCCTGTCTTGGTATTGCGGTAATAGCGGATGTTGCCGGGGTCGGTGTTGCCGAAGTACGACTCGAAGATGAAGTAGTCCATCATGTTCTCGATGTCGAAGTTGTCGAGCACGAGCTGGAGCGCCTCAGCATCGGTATTGAGGTCGGCATTTTGAATTCGGCGGTAGAGCGTCTCATAGTCCGAGCGGGAGCCCTGATTGACCTGGCTGCTTGAGAGGCCGTCCGACTCGAGCATGTCGAGGTCGTCGGGATTGGCCCAGCCCTCGTGCTGCGCGGCCATCGCCACGCCCGCGCGCTCGCGCAGATTGTAGTGGCCCCAGTATTCGCCGTTGATGTAGACGATGACCGGGTCCCACGCCTGATGGGCAACCGTCGAATTGGCTGCGTCGATCACGCGGGATTGCAGGCCGTCGATGACGCGGGTGTACATGCCGTCTTGACCGCCGTTGCG
This sequence comes from Clostridiales bacterium, assembly GCA_022776785.1. Classification (GTDB taxonomy): domain Bacteria; phylum Bacillota; class Clostridia; order Christensenellales; family Aristaeellaceae; genus Ventricola. The sequence continues at coordinate 4,449 of JALFHA010000022.1, forward strand.
CAGCACGAAGCTGGCGTAGGAGGTATACGGCCTGTCGTCAAAGAGCGCGTAGTCGAAGCTGCTCACGCCATACTGGCCGTCGGCCTTGACGTAGAGGCTCTTCTGCGGCATATCCAGCGAGTACTGGCCCATGACGCGGAAGGTCATGCCCTGGCTGAGCTGCTGCACGCCGCTTTCATCGTAATATTCGACCCAGCCGCCGAACCAGTTCTTCTGCCAGTAGGTGGCCTTTTTCCACGGCGGGTTGGTGTTGTCGCGATCGATGCCGCCGTCGGCGAACATGCCCGTCTCGTCGTTCCAGAGGTTGTCCGGATCGGTTGTCAGGCAGACGATGGGCAGCGTGTGATAGACGGAGATGAGATACGTCTGCGAAACGACCTGCGAGGGCTCCACGCCGTCGCGGAAAGCGCGGGCGCGGATGGTCGTCGTCTTTTCGACCTCAATGGGCCCGGTATAGAGCGCAGAGGTCTGCGTCGGGTTGCTGCCGTCGGTGGTGTAGCGGACGGTGGAGTTGGCCGGTACGGCGATTGTCACGCCGTTTTCGCCCTCGAGCGGGCGGTCATACAGCCCGCCGGAGACGGTGAAGGACGGCTTTTCCGCAAAGCCCGTGAATCCCATGCCGTTTGTCTCGCCTGGCGTGCCCTGAGAATAGTAGAACAGGCCGGCCTGTCCGAGCGTGCGCCCGTAGGCCACGTCGTCATAGAGCTGCGGCGCGACTACCTTGTCAAGGATTCTGCCGCTGGGGTCGGAAAGGCACACCGTCTCGCCCGACTTGGCGAGGTTGAAGTTCGTAAAATAATAAACGCCGTTCTTGGTCGTCTGCGTCGTATCG
>JALFHA010000067.1 GCA_022776785.1 Clostridiales bacterium
CAGGCCCACGGCGAAGTCCTCATCATAGCCCTGCTTCACCATCATTGGGATGACGATGGTGCCCAGCGAGGAGACATCCGCCACGGCGGAGCCGGAGATGCCGCCGAAGAACATCGAGTCGAGCACGTTCACATAGGCCAAACCGCCGCGGAAGCGCCCCACGGCCAGATTAGCAAGGTTCACGATCTTTTCCGATATGCCGCCCGCGCTCATGAACTCGCCCATGACGATGAAGAACGGGATGGAGAGCAGCGAAAAGCTGTTTGCGCCATCCACCATCTGCCGCACGAGCACGGAGAAGTTGGTGCCGGTAATCAGCGCGCTGCCCAGCGTCGAGAGCAGCATGGCGAAGGAAATCGGTATCCTGCACACCAGCAGGAGGGCAAAGCCGCCGATGAGCACGATGCCCGCAAGCGTCTGTGTCATGCTCAGCCCTCCTTTCCGTCGGCGGCGAGCGCCGCCGTATCGGTGTAGTCAATCTCCCGCTCCGAATAGAGCAGGTCTTCCCGCGTGATGACGCCCGTGAGGAAGAAAAGCGAATCCATCGTGATGACGAAGCCCGCCACCGGGATGGGCAGATACTGCCACGCCGTGCTGATGCCCGTGATGGGCAGCACGCCCGGCAGCGCAAAGAGCCTCGCCGTGCGCTGCCCGCCGGAGATCAGCATGAACAGCCCGCACAGCAGCGTCGCCGCATCCATGGCGATGTCGAGCGCATGGCGCACCCTGCCGCCCACGCGGAAGCGGTTGTATATCGCGTTCACCGCGACGTGCATGTGGTCGCGCACGCCGATGGCGCAGGCCAGAAAGGCGAACACCGTCACCAGCAGCCGCGGCACCTCCTCCGCCCACGACAGCCCCGTGTTGAAGCCATATCGCAGGATCACCGTCAGCGTGACGATAGCGATCATCGCCAGAATCGAAAGCTGCGCGATCACCAGCATCACCCTGTGTACCATGTGGTTGATGCGAAACAATACTCCCCTGATTCCCGGTTTGCTCATCGCCCTCCCGCCTTTCTGTCTGTCCGCCACTTCTCTGCGCACGAATTCTGCGCCTCCTTTGCATCCAGCCTTGCAAAAGCCGTTCTTTGTGATGATTGTACACAGGCTGCACCCGGATTTCCATACATGTCAAGGCTTCTTGTCGCAGCCCGCCGCTTTCTTCGCGCGCGTTTGATAAAGATTTCTTCATTTCAAGGTATGCCGCTGATGCTGCCCGCAGCGTAAAGACCGCATAAAGAAACGGCTGGGTAATTGCGCGCACAAAAAAACGGGCTGTGAATCGCTTCACAGTCCGGATGGTTGGTCGCTTTGTGTGCTTTACTCTGTAAGTCCTTCTGCAAAGCTTCGGACTCGACCACAAAGCAACGGGACTTACGTCACTTGGTCGGTGATGCAACCGGCATCATGCCGGTTTACTTGAGGTAGATGTGGCGCGGCAGGCCGTCGATGAACACCGGAGTCAACTCCGCCTGAATCAGCGGACGGGCGTAGGTGAGAAACTCCGGCTTCATGCCGGTTCTGTAATCGTTGATCCACTCGAGCGGCACCTTCTTCTCGAAGTTGGCGACGCTGTGGATGTCCAGCAGCTCGGTCGTGCTCTGATAGGGGTCGTTGGAGATGCGGCGAATGCCGACCATCTTGCCGGTGTGCCCCTCAAAGGCAGCCTTCGCCGCCGCGCCGCCGACCTGATAGGCCTCGGTGATGTCCGTGCGGCTGGAGACGTGCGCCGCGCAGCGCTGGAGCGTGGACAGCTCGATGGAGCGGGTCTTCGTGTCCATGTTGCGCGCGACGAGGTTGGACAGATAGCGCGCCGTGCCGGTCAGGCTCTTGTGGCCGAAGGCATCGACAGCGTGCACGTCGTCCGCCAGCTCGCAGACATAGCGGCCGTCGGCCAGCTTCACGCCCTCGGAGACGGCCACGACGATGGAGGCGTTGCTCTTCTGCAGCGTTTCAACCTTGGACAGGAACTTATCGGTATCAAACGGGATTTCGGGCAGACAGATCAGGTCCACACCCTCGCAGTCCTCGCCCTGGGCGAGCGCGGCAGCGGCAGTCAGCCAGCCCGCATTGCGGCCCATGATCTCCACGATGGTGACGTACTTGTTGCCGTACACCGTCGCATCGCGGATGAGCTCCTTCATCACCACGCCGATGTACTTCGCCGCGGAGCCGTAGCCCGGGGTGTGGTCGGTGCCCATCAGGTCATTGTCAATCGTCTTGGGCACGCCGATGAAGCGGATGCTGCTGCCAATCTGCTTGGCGTAGTCGGACAGCTTGCAGATGGTATCCATGCTGTCGTTGCCGCCGATGTAGAAGAAGTAGCCGATGTCCATTTTATTGAGGATGGAGAAAAGCTGCTCATAGACCTCGGGATGCTCCAGCGCGTCGGGCAACTTGTAGCGGCAGCTTCCCAGATAGGAGGACGGGCTGCGCTTGAGCAGCTCGATCTCCAGCGTGGAACCCAGCTTCGCGCCCAGATCGATCACGTTGCCCTTGAGCAGACCCTCCACGCCGTGGAGCATACCGTAGACATGCTCCGCGCCGCGCATCTGGCAGGCTTGCAGCACGCCGGCAAGGCTGGAATTGATGACAGAGGTCGGGCCGCCGGACTGGCCGACGATAGCGTTACGTCCCATAAATAATTCCTCCAATTTTGTCGGATATTTGTTCACATTATAGCATGGATTGTCAAGTTTTCAACCTTTTTTTCGTGAAAGCCGCTCTTTTCAGCGTGAACGAAGCAAAATTGGTCGGATGTCCGCTTTCATCACCGGCAGCACTCGCAGAAAGGGTCATTTTCGTTTCGATCCTGTCCAAACCGGCATGATGCCGGTTGCAAGCCCTCCGAAGTACTGTTATACTGACTTGCACTTAAAAGCTCGAATATAAGCGCGAAGCGAAGAAGGGAGTTTGAGGGATGAAATCCCTCAAGCAGGTTTGGGCGGCAGCCCAATGTTCCCTTATTGTTCAAAAGAAAAAGCAGTTTCAGAGCAG
>JALFHA010000177.1 GCA_022776785.1 Clostridiales bacterium
CCTGCTCTGAAACTGCTTTTTCTTTTGAACAATAAGGGAACATTGGGCTGCCGCCCAAACCTGCTTGAGGGATTTCATCCCTCAAACTCCCTTCTTCGCTTCGCGCTTATATTCGAGCTTTTAAGTGCAAGACAGTATAAGGCTATGCAGACACACCGCCCGAAGAGGCAGGTTCTTCCTGCCTCTTCGGGCGGTGTGTGCTTATGCTCTGCTTAAGGCTTTACCGTGATCGTGCTCCCGTCGGATACCACCGTCATCACACCGTGCTCCGTGGCCGTGTACGTCTGCACGCCCGCCCGCTGCAGGCGGATGAGCACGCTGTTGGCCGGCTCGCTGCCCGTCAGCAGCGCCGCGCGGGGCTTGGCCGTCTCCACAAGCCGCAGGCAGGTCGCCTCGTCGCTGCCGCCACGCGCACAGATGAGCACATCAGCGTCCACGTGCACGCCGGAGGAAATCAGCTCCTGCTCGCCCGCCGCGGTGATCGTTCCGAGGATGAGCACGCTCGTGCTGCCGTAATCGACGCGCAGCGACAGGCCGTCATCGCGCTCGTCGGTATGGTTTTCGCGCGCCGGGCCGATGACCGTCACCGTCGCCCGGCCAAGCGAGAAGGTCAGGCCCCGGTCAGGCGCGATGACCTGCACGCCGCTTTTCTTCGCCTTGGCGTACATCTCGTTATACGCTACGCTCTTCGTCTGTGAATCCTGCACGAGCAGGTATTCGGGCTTAAAGAAGCCCACAGCCGTCGCCATGCCGCCGATGCTCGAATTCTCCGCGCAGTCGGCCACGGCGACGCTCAGGCGCGTCACGCCGCACAGCAGAAGCTGCGCAGAGGTGAGCAGGCCGCTGCTTCCCGCGCCGACGAGCATCGTATATCCGTCGCAGCACACGAGCACGGCCTCTCCGCCGTCCGCACGCAGCGTCTTGACCGTCATGCCCTCGCTGGACATGCCATAGGCCCATCCCGGCACCGACGACAAGCTCTCCTCAATCGCCTCGGACGCAGAGCGCACCACGCCGAGCAGATTCGGAAGCTCCACCTCGCCCAAACCGACATTCTGAAGCGTCAGGCTGGGCTTGCCCGTCTGCGGGTCATTCTTCACGAAGCCCAGCACGCACGCGCCGACGAACAGCAGCGCCGCCGCGCCCAGCACCAGCAGCACATTGACCAGACAGCCCGTCAGGCAGCCGCGCTTTCTTCTGCGCACACGGGAGCGCGGTTCCTTCTCATGTCCCATCGGTTAAAGCGCCTCCAGCATCGCCGCCAGCGCCCGCGCGTCCGCCTCGCTCGTCGCCCAGCTCGTCACAAAGCGGATGGCCCAGCGGCCGTCCGGCAGCTCGCCCCAGCGCTCGAAGGCGACGCGCTCCTCCAGCTGCGCCAGCTGCTCCCGCGTGACGATGGGAAAGATCTGGTTTGTCTGTGTCTGCTGAACAAGCGGCACGCCGCCGCGGGCAAGCCCCTCGCGCACAAGATCAGCCATGCGGTTGGCATGGCGGGCCCATTCAAAGTAGCTGTCGTCCTCCATGGCGGTCAGGAACATCAGGCCGCAGATTCTGCCCTTGGCCATCATGCCGCCGCGGTTCTTGATCATGTAGCGGAAATCCCCCTGCAGCGCGGGATTGACGATCACCATCGCCTCGCCGTAGAGCAGGCCGTTCTTCGTGCCGCCGATGGTGAAGGCGTCCGCCAGCGCCGCCAGGTCGGGCAGCATCACATCGCAGCCGCGGCTCGTGAGCGCGCTGCCCAGCCGCGCGCCGTCTACAAAGAGCACAAGGCCGCAGTCGTCGCAGGCTGCTCGCAGAGCGCGCAGCTCAGAGAGCGTGTACACCGTGCCGATCTCCGTGGACTGCGAGATGTACAGCACGCGCGGGCGGACCATGTGCTCGTCCGTGTGATGCGCGCAGACGGCGCGCACACCCTCGGACGTGACCTTGCCCTCGCGGCTCTGCGCGACGAGCACCTTGTGCCCGCTGCCCTCGACCGCGCCCGTCTCGTGCACGTTGATGTGACCGCCCTCCGCCGCGACAGCCGCCTCATAGGGGCGCATGAATGCGGCGAGCGCAATCATGTTGGCCGACGTGCCTCCCGCGAGGAAATGCACCGCCGCCTGCGGCTGACCGCACTTCTCGCGGATGAGCGCCTGCGCGCACAGGCTGTAATCGTCCATGCCGTAGCCGCAGGAGTGCTCCATGTTGGTATCCATCAGGCGCTGCATCACCCTCGGATGCGCGCCCTCGCCGTAATCATTCATAAAAAAGAGCTTGTCCATGCCTTCCTCCGTTCTGTCCCTCATTCCGCTGTCCTCAGTGTGCCGATCATCAGCGTTTCATCCACGGTGATCTGTGTGACCGCAGACAGGTCGAGCCCATCCACGTCGATGCCCGCAAGCATCGGGGTCATGCGCGCCAGGTCGGCGGCCAGCGCTGCGTCAACCGGCAGCGTGTAGGTGATTTCCCGCTTTTCAAGCAGCGTCATGTGCTTCTGCGCGTACTGCTCCACCGGCGCGCCGTTGTGCTCGCCGCGGCGCAGCAGGCCGCGCGCGGCCTCGCGCAGCTCAGCGAGGTAGCCCGCCCTCGGCGAAAGCTTGACAAGTAGCCCGCCCGGCCGCAGCACGCGAGCGAACTGCGCATAATTGGCCGGGGTGAACACGTCCAGCAGCACGTCTGCGCAGCCGTCGCCAAGCGGGATGTTCGCCAGATCGCCCACGAAGAAGGAGGCGTCCCTTCCCCCGCGCGCCGCCAGACGCACGGCCTCCTTGCACAGGTCAAAGCCAATGCGCGTCATAGGTGTGCCGGCGAGCACGCGGCGCGTGTAAAAGCCCTCGCCGCAGCCCGCGTCCACGAGCACGGTGGGATGCTCCCCGGCGATGCGCGGGGCCAGCGCCTCGTCAATCGCCGCCATCACGGGATCGAATACACCTGCGGCGAACACGCGCGCCCGGCTTTCAAACAGCGCCTTTGTATAGAACGATTCCCGCTTTTCCGGCGCAAAATTCACATCGCCGTAGCGCGAGAGGTCGTAGCAGTGCCCCTTTGGGCACAGCAGGCTCCCCCCGCGCCGCTCAATCCCTCCGCCGCAGCGCGGGCAGCGCAGCAGCGTAATCACGTTATCCTGCATGATGCCTCCCTTTGCGCGATGCACAGATCAGCCTGTTCTGCATCTCATACTATTTTGCGGCTAAAATCCAGCTTTGCAGAATCAGCCCCGTTTCAATCGTAGGATGCTTCGCATCCTGCTCTGAAACTGCTTTTTCTTTTGAACAATAAGGGAACATTGGGCTGCCGACCCGGGAAACCCGCATAGTCGCGCCAAAGGCGCTCCTTGCGG
>JALFHA010000091.1 GCA_022776785.1 Clostridiales bacterium
TGCTCTGAAACTGCTTTTTCTTTTGAACAATAAGGGAACATTGGGCTGCCGCCCAAACCTGCTTGAGGGATTTCATCCCTCAAACTCCCTTCTTCGCTTCGCGCTTATATTCGAGCTTTTAAGTGCAAGACAGTATCAGACAATACAGATGACAATAGCGAAGGGACAACCGCCCTGCCATCGCGCGGGGCGGCTCCCTTTTTCCATATGCCGGGAGCGCAGGCAGACCCCCGCGGGCGGCGGTTATGCAGCGTATTAACCTGTATGCAATTTGTGAAAAGGGTGAAAAGATGGAGCCGCACAGCGGGAAAATTTCGGGAAAAGCGATGAATCGGAGTATGATTTGCATTTTTTGAAAATAAATCTTGCAAATTTCGGGGCTGCGTGCTATAATCGACCCATGACGCTGAACAAACAGAAACGCAAAGATGCGTTTGACCCGCGCGCGGGCGTTCGCGCCGAGGATAAAGACGGGAGTGTGTCCGCGATGATACAGCTGAAGGATGTGCATAAAAAATTCGGTCACCTCGAGGTGCTCAAGGGCATCGACCTGACGGTGACAAAGGGCGAAAAGCTGGTCATCATCGGGCCGAGCGGCTCCGGCAAGAGCACGCTCATCCGCTGCATGAACGGGCTGGAGGAGGTCACCGGCGGCGAGGTCTACATCGACGGCAAGCTGATGACCCACAAGACCCGCGCCGCCCTCAACCGGCAGTATTCCTCGATGGTGTTCCAGCAGTTCAACCTCTACCCGCACCTGACGGTGATGGAAAACCTGACCCTCGCCCCGACGAAGCTCAAGAAGATGCCAAAGGACGAGGCGCGGGAGCTGGCGATGGTGAACCTGAAGCGCGTCGGCCTTTCGCAGAAGGCGGACGTATACCCGACCACCCTCTCCGGCGGCCAGCAGCAGCGCATCGCCATCGCGCGGGCGCTGACGATGAAAAACCCCATCATCTACTTCGATGAACCGACCTCCGCGCTCGACCCCGAGATGGTGCAGGAGGTGCTGGACATCATGGTGGAGCTGGGCCACGACAACATCACCATGGTCGTGGTGACGCACGAGATGGGCTTCGCCCGCGAGGTTGCCGACCGCGTGGTCTTCTGCGACGGCGGGCATATCCTCGAGCAGGGCACGCCGGAGCACTTCTTCACCAACCCCGAGCACGAGAGGACGAAGGCATTCCTCTCCAAGATCCTGCGCTGAGGCGCTTTCACCTGATGATGGCCGCGATGAACGGTTATTCATAAAGAGCTTTTAATCAAGGAGGAAACCGTCATGAAAAAGTTTGCTGCAATCGCTCTTGCCGCTGTGCTGCTGTGCGCACTGACTGCGCTGGCCTGTGCCGAGGGAACCTTCCGCGTCGGCGTCAAGCAGGACGTTTATGGCTTTGGCTACCTTGACGAGACCACCGGCATCTACGAGGGCATGGAGATTGATCTCGGCGCGATGATCGCTGAGGCGCTGGGCTACGACGACGTGGAGTACACCACCGTCACCGCTGCCACCCGCGGCCAGATGCTGGACAACGATGAGCTCGACTGCGTCATCGCGACCTTCACCATCAAGCCCGAGCGCAAGGAGAGCTGGGACTTCTCCACGCCGTACTACACCGACGCCGTGACCGTGCTCGTTGAGAACGCCTCCGGCATCGCTGACCTCGCGGGCCTTGCGGGCAAGACCGTGGGCGTGTCCACCGGCTCCACCTCCGCCAAGGCGCTGGCTACCGCCATGGCTGACGCGGGCGTCATCGCCGCGTTTGATGCGGACAAGTTCGAAATCGCCACCTTCGACGGCGGCGTGAAGTTCAAGGAGTTTGACGACTATCCGGCCATCTCCCTGGCGCTGGACGCGGGCGATGTGGACGCCTTCTGCGTGGATAAGTCCATCCTCGCCAACTACAAGACCGACGACCGCAGCTTCATCGCGGATTCCTTCGCACCGCAGGATTACGGCGTGGCGACCAAGAAGGGCTCTGAGCTCTCCGCGAAGGTCGAGGAGCTCATCACTGGCTGGCTGGCTGACGGCACCATCGCCGAGCTGGTGACCAAGTGGGGACTTGACTAAACGGATTTCCGATGAAAATCTGCTGCGCAGCTTTTCATCGGGGCACATCGCTCGTGCGCGCGCCCTGTGGGCACACTTCGAGCGATACAGGAAGCGAATTCCATTCGCTCCTCAAACCGGCAAAGCCGGTTCTGCGGATTGCACTTGAAGGGGCTTCGGCCCCTTCAAGCATCCCCCCGGGCTGTATGCCCATGTTTGAAACCCAAAAACACAGGTACTGCTGCACGGAGATTTCTTGTATCTGTAAGAACTCTCTGTGCAGCGTGTTTTTCCGCCAAGGGCGGCGGGCAGACCAAACGCATCACGACAGAAACGGGGCTTGACGATATGGAGACAATTTTCAGCGCCAAGGCGTGGGCTACGGTGTGGCAGTACCGCGCCACCTTCCTCAACGGCTTTTTCAACACGCTGCAAAGCGCCGTGGTCGGCCTGGTGATCGCGCTCGTCATCGGCTTCGCACTGGGGCTGATGGCGACCAGCGGCAAGCGTGCGCTCGCGCTCATCGCGCGCATCTACGTCGAGTTCTTCCAGAACACGCCGCTGATCCTTCAGGTCTGCTTCCTTTACTACGCGCTGGCGTATTCCGGGGTCAAGATCACCGTCGTGGTGATCGGCTTCATCTCGCTGGGCCTGTATACCGGCGCTTACGTCGGCGAGGTCGTGCGCGCGGGCATCACGTCCATCCCCTACGGCCAGTTCGACGCGGCGCGCTCGCAGGGCTTCGGCTACTTTGATACCATGCGCCTGGTCATCCTGCCGCAGACGATCAAGATTATCCTGCCCCCGCTCGTCAACCAGATGATTAACCTCATCAAGAATACCTCCTGCCTGTACATCATCGGCGGCGCCGACCTCATCGCGACGACCTACAACTTCGTCACCGGCGCGAGCACCGGCGGCGCTTACGGCCCGGCGTACCTCGTGGGCGGGCTGATGTTCTTCTGCGTGTGCTATCCGCTGTCCATGGTCGCGGGACGCTGGGAGAAGAAGCTCAAGGAGCGCGACAAAATTACCGTGACGGCTGACGAGACGACAGAGGGGGCGAGCGCGTAATGGAACAGTTCATGGCTGAATTGCAGGGGAGCATCGGCATCCTCAAAAATCCGGAGGTGCTGACCTACCTGCTCAAGGGCCTGGCGTTTACGCTGGGCATCTCGCTCATCGCCATCGTGGTGAGCATCGCGTCGGGCGCTGTGCTGGCGCTTGTGCGCAACTACTGCACGCGCGGCGGCGCGCGCATTCTGGGCAAGATCGCGGCGTTCTACATCGAGCTCTTCCGCAACACGCCGCTGATGCTGTGGATGTTCATCTGCTTTGTGATGTGCCCCGCGCCGGAAATCTCCAAGAAATTCGCGACGGCGCTCGGCTTTACCTCGACGGTCGCCGTCAAGACGCTGTTCAAGGCCATCGTCGCGCTGACGCTGTTTGAAAGCGCCATCATGGCCGAAATCATCCGCGGCGGCCTCAACTCCGTGGCCAAGGGCCAGTTCGAGGCGGCATACTCGCAGGGCTTCGGTGGCTTGCAGACGATGACGCTCATCGTGCTGCCGCAGGCCTTCCGCAACATCGTGCCGACGCTGCTCTCCCAGATGATCAGCACCATCAAGGACTCGAGCTATATGGCGAGCCTCGTCACCATCGAGCTGATGGGCTGCACCAAGCTGATTATCAGCAAGGCTAACGCCTACAACGGAACGTGGGTGGACCGCTTCAATCGTGGCACGATTCACGTCACCGACGTGTTTGTGCTCTTCGGGTTTGCGTTCCTCGTGTACTTTGCCATCAACTTCACGCTCTCCTGCGTGGTGCGGCGGATGCGGCGCGAGAAAAGGGCATAATACTGTTCTGTGAAAAAAAGCCGGGATAAAATCGCGAAGCGATGATGGGGTTTGGGGATGAAATCCCCAAGCGGGTTTGGGCGGCAGCCCAACGTTTCTCATTGATTAAACATTTTTGCAAAGCAGTCAGGGAGCGAAGCGAGGCCTGACGGTGAG
>JALFHA010000095.1 GCA_022776785.1 Clostridiales bacterium
GAGGATAAGTCGCTGGGCTGCACGCAGAAGGGCGGCACCGCCGAGGTTCGCGGCGTGCTCAAATACTGCGAGCCTGTGCAGGAGAAGGGGCTCAACCTCGTGCAGGGGCCGGGCAACGACCTGTGCGCCATCACGGCGCTGATGGCCTCCGGCGCGCAGATGGTGCTCTTTACCACGGGCCGCGGCACGCCGGTGGGCGCGCCCATCCCGACGGTTAAGGTGGCGACCAATACGCCGCTGGCCCAGAGAAAGCACGGCTGGATCGACTTTAACGCGGGCGTGCTCGCACAGGGCGCGTCGATGGAGGAGACGGCGGAGGAATTCTTCAAGAAGATCCTGTCCATCGCCTCCGGCGAGCAGACTCAGAGCGAGAAGCACGATTACCGCGAAATCGCCATCTTCAAGGACGGCGTGACGCTGTAAGCCCCGGGTCAACGCGCGAAGCGAAGAAGGGGTCAAGGGGCGAAGTCCCTTGGCGGGGTTGGGCGGCAGCCCAACGTATCCCAATCGAAAATATAACGCAGTTTCAGAGCAGGCTGCGCAGCAGCCTACGATTGAAACGGGGCTGACCGTGCCGGGTTGGTGCTCAGGAAAACCCAAAATGCGCAATTCCGCAAGCACTTTGCGATTTACGACAGAATTAAAAAATCAAGGAGGATGATGCCCATGAAACCGTTTATGGATGCGGATTTTCTTCTCGAGAGCGACGTGGCGAAGAAGCTTTACCACGACTACGCGGAGAATATGCCGATCTACGACTACCACTGCCACATTTCCCCGGCGATGATCTACGAGGATCACAAGTTCGCGAACATCGGCGAGCTGATGCTCGGCGGCGACCACTACAAGTGGCGCGTGATGCTCTCCAACGGCGTGGACGACAGGCTCTGCCGCGGCGACGCGAGCTGGTATGACAAGTGGGTGGCGTTCGCCTCCTCGCTCAAGTACTGCATCGGCAACCCGATGTACCACTGGACGCACCTCGAGCTGCGCCGCGTGTTCGGCATCGAGGAGATCCTGAGCGAAAAGACCGCCAAGGACATCTGGGATCGCGCCAACGCCATGCTGGCGACCGATGAATTCCGCTGCCGCAACCTGATCCGCAAGTTCAACGTGAAGGTCATCTGCACGACGGACGACCCGGTGGACGACCTCGAATACCAGATCAAGCTGGCGAAGGAGCCGAACCTCGGCTTCAAGGTCTACCCGGCATGGCGCCCCGACAAGGTCATCAACATCGAGCGCGGCGGCTTTGTGGAGTACATGAACCGCCTGTCCCGCGTCTCCGGCGTGCACTGCCTGAATCTGGAGAACATGATGAAGGCGCTGGAGATCCGCCTTGACTACTTCCACGCCTGCGGCGCGCGCCTGTCCGACCACGCGCTGGATACCGTGCCCTACGGCGTGCCCAGCACGCACATCGCCGGCGAGGCCTTCCGCAAGGCCATGAGCGGCGCGCCGCTGACCGACGGCGAGATCGCCAGCTACAAGACCTATGTGCTCGTCGAGCTCGCGCGCATGTACAAGGAGCGCGGCTGGGCGCAGCAGTACCACATCGGCGCGATGCGCAACAACAACCCGCGCATGTTCGAGAAGTACGGCGCGGACGTGGGCTTTGACTCCATCGACGATACCTGCATCGCCGAGAACCTCTCCCACCTGCTGGCCGAGGAGGAGCGCACCGACAACCTGCCCAAGACCATCCTCTACTGCCTCAACCCGAAGGACAACTACGTCATCGGCACCATGCTGGGCAACTTCCAGGGCGACGGCATCCCGGGCAAGATTCAGTTTGGCTCCGGCTGGTGGTTCTGCGACCAGCAGTTCGGCATGATCGAGCAGATGAAGTCCCTCGCAGCGCTGGGCCTGCTGGGCCGCTTCGTCGGTATGCTGACGGACTCCCGCTCCTTCATCTCTTATCCGCGTCACGAGTACTTCCGCCGCATCCTGTGCAACCTGATCGGGCACTGGGTCGAGAACGGCGAGTACCCCGAGGATTACGAGGTGCTGGGCGAGCTGGTGCAGGGCATCTGCTACAACAACGCCGTCGAATACTTCGGCATGAAGGTGGACTGAGCTGTAAAAAAGTCGGAGGGTGAGGAACATGCAGACATTTGTCAGGCAGGACGACCCCCAGTGGATTGAGCTGGGCGGCGGCCAGCGCCGCAAAATCCGCGCCTATAATGAGGAAATGATGCTCGTGGAGGTCGGCTTTGACGAGGGCGCCGTCGGCGCGGATCACAGCCACCCGCACACGCAGATTTCCTATGTGCTCGAGGGCGAATTCACCTACCACATCGAGGGCGAGACCCGCGTGATGAAGAAGGGCGACTCCATCGTCGTGCCCGGTGGCAAGACGCATGGCTGCGCCTGCGTCAAGCCCGGTACCCTGCTGGATGTGTTTGCCCCGATGCGCGGGGACTTCGTGAAATAACAAGGCTATTTTCGGGCGCAGTCCCGGAATTCAACCGATACAGGCTTATTGTATAAGGAGGTTTTTCCCATGGACGTTATGCAGCAGCTTTCTCTGATCGGCATTGTGCCGGTTATCGCCATCAACGACGCCAACGACGCTGTGCCGCTGGCCAAGGCCCTCATCGAGGGCGGCCTGCCCTGCGCTGAGGTCACCTTCCGCACCGCCGCCGCCGCGGACGCCATCGCCAACATGACCAAGGCGTTCCCGGATATGGTCGTGGGCGCGGGCACCGTGCTCACCTGCGAGCAGGTGGACCGTGCCGTCGCCGCGGGCGCAAAGTTCATCGTCTCCCCCGGCCTGAACCCGACCACCGTCAAGCACTGCCAGGAGATCGGCGTGCCGGTCTGCCCGGGCACCGCGAACCCCAGCGACATCGAGGTCGCGCTCTCCCTCGGGCTCAAGACCGTCAAGTTCTTCCCGGCTGAGGCGGCCGGCGGCCTGAAGTACATCAAGTCCATCGCCGCACCCTATGTCGACATGAAGTTCATGCCTACCGGCGGCGTCAACGAGAGCAACCTGCTCGACTACCTCTCCTTCAAGAAGATCATCTGCTGCGGCGGCAGCTGGATGGTGCCGGGCGACGCCGTGAAGGCCAAGGATTGGGATCGCATCCGCGCGCTGACCGCCTCCGCTGTGCAGCTCATGCTCGGTCTGGAGATCGCGCACGTGGGCATCAACAGCGCCGATGAGGCCGAGGCCATGGAAACCGCGACCAAGCTGTGCAAGCTGCTGGGCTGGACGATGAAGGTCGGCAACAGCTCCATCTTCGCTGGCACGGGCATCGAGGTTATGAAGAGCCCGTTCCGCGGCACGAAGGGCCACATCGGCATCAAGACCAACTTCATTGAGCGCGCAAAGGCCTTCCTCGAGGCGCAGGGCTTCGAGTTTGACCCGGCGAGCGCAAACGTGAAGGACGGCGCGCTCAAGGCCATCTACCTCAAGGACGAGATCGCGGGCTTCGCGATTCATCTCGTGCAGAAGTAATCTGCGTACCCGATATAATACTGTTCTGCGTTGAAAAGCCGGGATAAAATCGCGAAGCGATGATGGGGTTTGGGGATGAAATCCCCAAGCGGGTTTGGGCGGCAGCCCAACGTTTCTCATTGATTAAACATTTTTGCAAAGCAGTCAGGGAGCGAAGCGAGGCCTGACGGTGAG
>JALFHA010000162.1 GCA_022776785.1 Clostridiales bacterium
CCGATCGCCAGCTCGGCCACGCCGAAGCTCATGCGCACGGACATGCCGGCATAGCGCTCCAACATCGCGATGAGCCCGTAGCCCAGCGCAAGGCCCAGCAGGCCGCCCATGCCGGAGATGACGACGCTCTCGATGAGGAACTGCATCAGGATGTTGCGCCGCTTGGCGCCGATGGCCTTGCGGATGCCGATCTCCCGCGTGCGCTCCGTGACGGATACGAGCATGATGTTCATGATGCCGATGCCGCCCACCAGCAGCGAGATACCCGCGATGCCGCCGAGCATCAGCGAGAGCGTGCTGGCCGTCTCGTTGGCCGTCTCGAGCATCTGCGTCTGGTTCATGACGGAATAGGTGCTCGTGTTCTGATACTTCTTGTAGAGGAAGCTCTCCACGGCCGTCTGCGCGTCGTTGACGCTCGCGGAATCGATGGCGGAGATATAGAAGGAGGAGATCGTCGTGGAGCCGAGCATCCGCTGCGCCAGCGTGAAGGGCAGCACCAGCGCGTCATCCGAGCTGCCGCCCATCGACGTGCCCTTGCTCTCGAGCACGCCGACGATTTTGAACAGCCTGCCGTCGATGTGGATGCTGTTGCCCACCACGTTCGTGTTGCCGAACAGCTCCTCCGCCAGATCCACGCCGATGACGCACACCGCGCTGCGGTTGCTCACGTCCGCGTCGATGATATAGCGCCCGGACTGCACGCCCTGATTGATGATGTCCGCGTAAGCGGGGAGCACGCCCATGACCGTGGCCGTCGTGTTGGTGCTGCCTGCCTTGACAGTCAGGCTGCCGGAGCAGGTGGGCGACACGCTGGCGATGCTCGCATTGTCCTCAAGCGAGAGCACGTCGTCCATTGTCAGGATGACCGTACCCTTTCCGGCCGTGCTGCCGGAGCCACCGTTTTTCCAGCCACCGGGGCCGCCGCCCACGCTGCGCGTTCTGATGCTGACGGTGAGCAGGTTGGTGCCCATCGCGGAGATGGACTCGGTGACCGAGGCCGTAGTGCCCTGTCCGATGGCAACGAGCACGATGACGCTCATCACGCCGATGATGACGCCGAGCATCGTCAGGAAGGAGCGGGCCTTGTTGCCCGCGATGGCCTTGAAGGCCATGGATATCGTCTGCATCAGATCACCACCTGGTCTTCCGAGGCGGGCTCGAGCACCCGCCCGTCGTGGATGTGGATGGCGCGCGGCGTCTGCGCGGCAATCTTCGCGTCGTGAGTAATCAGCACGATGGTGTTGCCCGCGTCGTGGAGCTCGTGAAACAGCGCCATGACCTCCGCGCCCGTCTTGGAATCGAGGTTGCCGGTCGGCTCATCGGCGAGGATGAGCGCGGGCTTGGCCGCCAGCGCGCGGGCGATGGCCACGCGCTGCTGCTGGCCGCCGGATAGCTCGGTGGGCTTGTGGTTCATGCGCTCGAGCAGACCAACGCGGCCGAGCACCTCCTCGCTGCGCGCGCGGCGCTTCCCGGCGGACATGCCCTGATAGATCAGCGGCAGCTCGACGTTCTCCCTCGCCGTCAGCTTGGGCAGAAGGTTGAACTGCTGGAAGACGAAGCCGATCTTCCTGTTGCGGATGTCGGCCAGCTCGTCCTCCGAATAGTCGGTGATCTCCTGCCCGTCGAAGCGGTAACTGCCCTCGTCGGCGACGTCGAGACAGCCGATGATGTTCATCAGCGTCGATTTGCCCGAGCCGGACGGCCCGATGATGGAGACGAACTCGTGGGGCTTGATGTGGATATCCACGCCGTCGAGCGCCGCGACGATGTTCTCACCCATCCGGTATTCTTTGCGGATGCCTTGCATCAGGATCATACGCCGCCTCCCTTAAAAGCCGAAGCCCATCATGCCGCCGCCCATGCCGCTGCTGCCGCCGCGGCTGCCGGACGAAAATCCGTTTGCCGTGGAGCTCGTCTGGCTGGCGGTGTAGAGCACCACATCGCCCTCGCTCACACCGGAAAGGATCTGCACATAGTCGTCGTTTTGCAGGCCCGTCTCCACACGAACCAGCGATCCCGTAACCTCCTCGGCCGTGCTCACGCCCTCATAGAGCCACGCATGCAGGCTGCTGCGCACGCGCTCGAGCCAGCTCGCCTGCTGCTCAGGCTGTGCGGCCGCGCTCGGTGTGCTTTCCGTCGGTGCGTCCGTTTGTTCCGCATTGCCGCGCGTGCTGCGACCCGAGCCGGAGCCGCCCGCATCTGCGCCGGGCATTGTACCGCCGGTGATTCCGCCGCCGGCCATCCCGCCCTCAGGCATCCCGTCGCCGGGCATTTCGCCCTCGGGCATATCCGCAGGCACCCCGACGCCCTGCTGTGCCGACGCGCCGGAGCCCCCTGCCTGCGCAGTATCCGCAGTCTGCGACGCGCCGCGCTTGCTGCTCTTGACGCTGGCCACCGCGTTCGTGAGCGACTGCGTGCCGCCGTCGGCGACCATCAGGTAGGTCTCGTTGGCGATCGTCATCAGCGCCTCCACCGGAACGTAGAGCGCATCCTGCGCGGAGGCCACCTTAATTTCTCCCGTCGCGTTCATGCCGGAGCGCACGCCCGTGCCTGCCGCATCAAAGGTCAGCTCCACGTCGTAGGTCGTCACGCCGCCGGAATTCGTGCCCACCGGCGCGATGCGGTAGACCTCGCCGCTGAGCTCCGCGCCGCTGAGCGCATCCACCGTGATGGTTACGCTCTGCCCCGCCTCCACCTGCACCACGTCAAGCTCATCGACGGCGATCGTCAGGTTCATGTCCTCGCCCTCGAGGATGGAGCCCAGCAGCGTGCCGCTTGAAACGTCGTCGCCCTCGCTCACATTCAGCGAGGCCACCACGCCGTCGCAGGGCGCGACCACAATCAGGCTTTCGCGCTGCTCCTTCGCGTCGGCGAGCTCCTTGGCCGCCGCCTCGCGCTGAAGGCGCAGGTCCTCGAGCGTAAGCGTCAGCGGAGAATCCTCGAGCTGGAAGATCGTCTGCTTCCTCTTGACGGTATCGCCCACCGCGACGCTGACCTTCTTGATCGTGCCGCCGTAGGAGGATACGGCCAGCGGCTTGTTGACCTCAAGCGTGCCCGTGCCCAGCTCCTCGCCCGCCTGCGTCGCTACCGTCACGGCGGTGCCCATCGGCAGCTCGTCGCTGAGGATCGTCACCGTCGCGTGCGTGCCCTGCCGGGTCAGGTCCGTCACCGTGCCGACGGTATCCACACCCCTGCCCACGATGCATACCGTATCGCCCAGCGCGATATCCATGCTCGAGAGCGCGCTGTCAAATTCGACCTTCATGCGCCCATCCGTGGAGATGATCGCCAGCGAGCCCTCCCGACGGAAGACCGCCAGCGCATCGTCGCCCGCCTGCGCGTAGATCGCCATCACGCGGCCGGCCGCCGGTGCCTCGATGGAGGTCACCTTCGAGCCCGCAGCCGTATCCGTGATCTTGTCATCCAGCTCCCAAAGCGCGAACTCCAGATCGGTAATCGTGTCATCGAGCTCATCGTTGGTGATAACGGCGAGGATATCCCCCGCCTTCACCGTATCGCCGATTTCCACGCGCAGCTCGGTCAGCGTGCCGTCCACTCCGGCGAGAATGTTGGGCTGGCTGCGCGCCGAGGTCGTGCCCGTGCCGTATACCGTCTGCATGATGCTTCCGCGGCGGACGGCGCTGCTCGAATAGCCCGCCGAGCTGCTGCTTTCCGCCTGGCTCCTGATATATGCCCTCAGGCCAAAGAGTGCAGCAACTGCCAGAATCGCCAGCACCACGATGATTTTGACCATGCGCCGAATCACCCGCCCGGCTTTTCCCTTTCTCCTGCGCTTCGCTGTCTGCTGCTCACCCATGATGATTCCTCCTGTGTCCGTTCTCGCTTCTCAAAGCTCCTCCATTGTACTGGGTGAATTTGACAGCACTGTGAATGAAACCGGGCGGAATCGGAAACTCATACTATCCTTCGATTATAGCATTTCTTCTGGTTTCCTCGTGGTTCATCATAAATTCACCGTCAGGCCTCGCTTCGCTCCCTGACTACTTTGCAAAAATGCTTTATCAATGGGATACGTTGGGCTGCCGCCCAAACCTGCTTGGGGATTTCATCCCCAAACCCCATCATCGCTTCGCGATTGCTATCCCATCTTTTACTCTGTAAGTCCTTCTGCAAAGCTTCAGACTCGGTCGCAAAGCAACGGGACTTACATCACTTCGTCGGTAATGCAACCGGCATCATGCCGGTTTACTCTGTAAGTCCTTCTGCAAAGCTTCGGACTCGACCACAAAGCAACGGGACTTACGTCACTTGGTCGGTGATGCAACCGGCATCATGCCGGTTTTAACGCAGAACAGTATCACAACGCCGGTTTGTAAACACAGCCAGCTTCAATCACACGCCGTGCGTTTATTTGAAGCGCTGAAAAGCCCGCTCTCAGGAATCGCCTGAAAGCGGGCTTTTTCGATTTCGTATAAAGGGTGCTTACTTCATCACCTTGGGATAGGTGGTTACGCTCGCCTCTGCCGTCCACTGGGTCACGGCCGCTTCATAGGCCGCGTCCTTCGCGTCCGCAAGCAGCTCGTCATGGATATCGGCCTTGATCTCGTCAGTGAACTCGATCTCGCCCTCCGCCACGTCCGTCGCATACTGCAGAATATGGTAGCCGTAGCTCGTCTTCACCAGCTCGGCGGAGACGTCGCCCACCTTCTCAAGCGCCATGGCGGCATCCTGGAAGCTCTGCTCGTAGAGGCTCAGACCCTCGCAGACCAGATAGCCGCGGCTCTTGTTGGGCTCGCTCGTCATGCCGGTATCCTCGCCGTATGCCTCAAGCAGCGCATCAAAGTCCTCGCCGGCCTGCGCGCGGGCCAGAATCTCCTGCGCGGTCGCCTCGATGGCGGCATAGGCGGCCTCGGTCATCTCATCGATCTTGGGCTGCGTCTCATCGACGGTCTGCTGCGCCTGAGCGAGCTGCTCCTCCAGCGCGGCCACCTGCTCGTTGTACGCCGCCAGCGTCTCCTCATCGTAGGAGGCGGTGTCCTCGGCCTTCAGCTCGTCGAGCTGGGTCTGCACGTTGGTTACCGTGGTCTGCGCCGTGCTCAGCGTGCTCTTGAGGGTGGAGATCTCGCCGCTCATCTCGCTGGGGAGCTTCACCAGCAGGTTCTTCACGCCGCGATAGCCCGCCGGGACGTAGTAGCAGTCCGTGCCGTTGCTCATGTACTGCGCGTAGAGCGTCGGGGTCTCGGTCATCTTCTCCTTCTGCTCAGCCACGCGCGCGTCGAACTCAGCCTTCACCTCGTCGTCGGAAACCGTCACATCCTTGGCGGCGTATTCCTCGATGAGCTCCTGCTGCACGGTCGCGGTCTGGCTCTGCACGAAGTATTCGCGCGTATAGCCCATCGCCTCGAGGTCGCGGGTCAGCATCTCGTCGAGCTCAGCGTCGGTGATGGTCGCCACAGGCTCGGCAGGAGCCGTCTCGACGGGAGCCGCCTCAGCCGGGGTCGCCTCGTCCGGGGTGGCCTCGTCGGGCGTAGCCGCAGCCGCAGCCTCCTCAGCCAAGCGCGCGGCCTCCTCCTCGACGGTCTCCACGTCAGGATAGTTCTGATAGCGCACAAGCTGCTTGTAGAAGGACCACATGCTGTCGGCATACGCCTCCACGCTGGCCGCGTCCTCCTCGCCCAGCGGATCAAAGCCCAGCTCCGCCATCTTGTCGGCAAGTACCTGGCTCTTGATCATATTCTCCAGCGCAGTCTCTCCGTAGACCTTCAGGTCGTCCTCGGTGATCTCCATCGAGTAGCCGTAGTACTGCTGCATATACTGCTGATAGTAGCTCGCCAGATAGTCGCGGTAGGCCAGCCATTCGGCCTTGGTGATCTCGGTATCGTTGACCTTGGCCACCGCCTGCGCGCCGTCCAGCTCCTCGTCATACCCGATCAGGTTGCAGCCGGAGAGCATCGAAACCGCCAGCGCAAGCATGGCGATCAGCGCAATTTCCTTTTTCATCGTCTTGTTCTCTTCCTTTCAGCCTCGTTTCGGCAATATTGGCTTAATTATAATGACGTGTGTCCGAATTGTCAAGGCGCGCCCGACGCGTTTGCGCGCGCGTTCGGCCATTTTTCCCTTGATTCGCGCCGATTTCACCAAAAAGACACATTTGATCTCACTCGACGCCGTCTCCGCGCACGGCGATGCCGAAATAGCGTGAGAGCGTGCTGTTGGGCCAGTCCTGCGGCGACGCTTCCAGACGGATGTCCATCGCAAAGCGCGAATGCGACGGCACGGAGCAAAGCGTGACCTCCGTCTCCCCTGCCGCCAGCGCCGCATCGACGCGCGCGAGCTGCGCATTCCACGCCTGCTCATGCGCGAAGACCTCGCGCGCCGCCTGCGCCCCCACGAGCGCTATGACGGCTGCCAGCGCCGCAGCAGCAAGGGCCTGCCGCCTGCCAAAGAGCCATTCGGGCAGCGGCAGAGCGAGCGCGGCAGCGAGCACGAGCGCCAATACGCCGGTGAAGGCCCTGTCCGAAATTTGCGGCGAGGCGACCAGCGCGTATGCCGACAGCAGCGCGCCCGCCAGCAGAAGCCCCGCGCGCCGGAGCGCCGCGCGGCCATCCGGCTTCTTCCATATATCTTTGCCGCCGCACAGCAGGAGCGCCGCGCCCAGCAGCGCAGGCAGCCACGCGCTGCGCGCGAGGCACAGCGTCGCCACCGCCGCGCGATAAACCAGCTCCTGCAAAAGACCGCCGCCGCTCTCCTGTGCGGCGCGCGCAAAGTTGCCCGGCGCCAGCAGCATCACCAGCACGCCCGCAAGCTGTGCCGCCCATGCGGCCGCCCGCCACGCGCGCACGCGCCGTCCCTGCCGCCAGTCGCACAGAAGCAGCAGCGCCGTGAGCGCCAGCACGCCGCAGGCGGTGTTCTCATTCGTCCAGCCCGCGAAAAAGCACAGCGGCAGAGCCCATGCGCCGCGCGCCCAGCCGCCGTCAAAAAAGCCGCCCTCCCGCTCGCTTTGGGCGATGAGCAGCGGCACGAGCGCCAGCGCCGTGCCCCAGAGGTAATTGCACGCGCCGTCCAGCCACAGGAACACCGTGCCAAAGAAGGGCACACCCAAAAGCAGCGCGCCGTGCGCCAGCAGCAGGCGCAGGCAGTCCGCCCGGCGCAACCCATGCCCGGCCAGCGCAAGCAGCTCCAGCAGCAGCAGCACATACATTGCCGCATTGGTGACGTTAAAGACGGGCTTGCCCAGCCAGAGGAAGAGCTGCGCCAGCGCGTGCACCACGCTGCGCCCGCCCCAGAGCCTGTAATGCGCCGCCTGCGAGGCCAGCACATCCGCAGCGCCTGCAACCAGCCGACCCGTGCTCCAGCTGAAGCTGTAGTCGTAGTCATCCATCATCAGCGGCGTATGCGCATTGAGCGCCAGCATCTGCGCAAAGATGGCCAGCAGGAGCAGCGCAAACAGCCCCCGGCGCGCGCGAATTCCAGCCACCGCGCTCATGCGTCCTTCTGCGCCAATGGCTCAATCGCCAGCGCAAAGCTGCCGTGGCTCGTCAGAGCCACGTCGCTTCCGATGAGCGCGTCCGGCCGGGGCTTCTGGCAGTCGAGCAGGAAGCGGCGCTCGCCCTCCTCGGAGAGATCCTCGTAGACGTTGAGGATCAGCTCATAGAGCCACACGCCGTCCTGATAGACGCGCTCCTCGCCGATGCGCATCAGCATCCCTGCCGTCCTTCGCGTTAGTCCGCTTGTCACCTCGCGCAGGAATCTCCCGTAGCGGCGCACCGGCGCGAGGCGCCAGTCCCACAGGAACACCTCGACCGCGCCAAAGAGGATGCAGCCCGCGATGCACAGCGCCTCCGCGCGCATCGCAAAGCCCGCGGCCGCCAGCGCCAGCAGCGGCACGCCCGCCAGCAGCATCACCGTCAACACCCGGCGCTGCTGCCGTCCATTCTGCTCAAAATCCGCCTGTCCGTACATCATCCGTCTCGCTCCGTTTCCCGTGTCGCCCGGGCAGCCGCGCCCGGTGTAAAGCTCACGCGTCCCTTGTCGTAATGAATCGTCCCCGTCGAGCCGCGCACGTCGCCCTGCTGCGCGCAGAGCCTGAGCAGCTTCTCTGTCAGCTCCGGCCCGCCCGCTCGCACGAGGGCGTCCTTCCAGATGGTCAGATTGCAGCCCTCGCGGAAGCGCGTGCAGTAAAACGCCTTGCTGTTCTCGGCGATCTTCCCCTTGCCGCACAGCGGGCAGGCCACGCCGATGTTCTTCATCCGCTTTGAACGCCCGCGCCGCTCCTCCCTTTCAAAGGGCACGTCGGGCGCGTCCGCCGCCTGACGCACGAGGAACGTCGCCAGCCGCGCAATGCCCTCCATGAAGCGCTGCTCCCCGCCGCGCCCGCGCGCGATCTCCTCCAGTGCGCGCTCCCAGCGGCCGGTCGTCTCGGGCGAGGCGATTTCCTCCGGAACGGCCTCGATGAGATGCA